>DATHZY010000595.1:0-3134 GCA_035458325.1 Saprospiraceae bacterium
AGTGGATGCCTTACTCAAAGCCGATCCTTCTATCAGATTGGTGTACCTCGAAACACCAGCTAATCCCACCCTGGCCTGCATCGATATAGAGGCTCTTGCAAGAGTGACTTCGCTTTACAACCGGTATTCTGCTATCGACAATACATTTGCTACCCCTTATCTCCAGCAACCCTTGCTACTTGGTGTGGACTTCGTCATCCATTCCACCACAAAATTCCTCAACGGTCATGGCAACAGCATCGCAGGGGTTGTCATCGGAAAAGATGCAGATCTCTTTAAGCAGACGATATGGAATACCATGAAGCTGACCGGCGCCAACTGCAGTCCGTTTGAAGCATGGCTCGTCTACCAGGGCATGAAGACACTTCCACTACGTATGGACAAGCACTCTTCTAACGCGCTGTTGGTCTCCACTACCCTATCCAATCATCCAAATGTAGCGCGTGTCAATTATCCCGGACTCGAATCCCATCCCGATCATGCAGTGGCTAAGAAACAAATGCGTGCTTTTGGCGGCATGATGAGTTTCGAATTGAATGGCGGGTTAGAAACTGCCATAAAGGCGATGAACAAACTTAAGTTTTGTTCCCTGGCACCGACACTTGGTGATGTGGATACACTGATCCTTCATCCCGCGTCATCATCACATCTCAAAGTGGATCCTGAAGTCCGCAGAAAAGCAGGCATCTCGGATGGCCTCATTCGCGTCTCAGTGGGCATAGAAGATCCACAGGATATATTGGATGATCTGTTACAGGCTTTTGAATAGTGATATTAGAAAATCGGTATCCTAATGTAGAAACGCGATTAATCGCACATCTACATTAGGATACCGATTTTCAATTGTGTCTCACGCTCTCTTGCGTCTCACGCTCTCACGCTTACGCGTCTCACTCTCTTACTCTCTCACTCTCTTACATCTCTATGATCGCCAGATCCTTGACCTTGTCCTGATCGATCGTAAACCGGATCATCGTCCGGACTTTCTGGAAGCCTTCCCTTCCACACGCACCTGGATTGATGTGCAACAGTTGAAGTTGCTTGTCATAGATGACCTTGAGGATGTGCGAGTGGCCGCATATATACACATCCGGTTTTTCGGCTAACAATCTCTTCTTTACATCAGCTGTATAATGGCCGGGATAACCTCCGATATGGGTCATGAAGATTTTCATTTTTTCCACCTGCCAGACCAGGTATTGCGGCACATCAATCCGGATATCATGACCGTCAATGTTACCATACACCACCCTTAGCGGTTTCTTCAGATTGCGCAATTGTTGGAGGAGTGCCAGGCTACCTAAATCACCGGCATGCCATATCTCATCACAATCTTCCAAAACCGTAAGCAGGGAAGGATCTAGAAAGCTATGTGTATCAGATAATAGTCCTACGCGTACCATCAAGCGGGAATCTCAAGACACACCTTTCCAAACTGATCTCCTTCTGCTATCACAGCCAGTGCCTGATTGACCTCTTCTAATGGAAAAACATGGCTCACGATCGGCTTGATCTTATGCTGATTTACAAAATCAACCATGTTGCTGAAATCATCGGGTGAACCCATCGAAGTTCCGAGAATGTCCAATTGCTTCCAGAAGATGCGTTGAGGGCTGAGTTCGTTCATATTTCCTCTTGTACCCCCATAAATAACCATTCGGCCCCGGGGACTCATCATGGGGAGCATCCTGGCAAAATCATTTCCTCCCGCACCATCAATCACCAGATCAAACTTTCCTTTCAGTTTAGCTGCCAATTCCTGATCCCAGGTACTCCTGGTATAATTTGCCCCACCAAAAGCCCCTTGTTGGATGGCAAGGTCAATCTTGTTGTCAGAAGAACTTGTCACCCATACCTCCATCCCGACTGCGACTCCAAAAAGGAGGGCCATTGAGGCCACACCGCCACCGATACCGGCTATGAGCATTCTTTCTCCGGTCTTCGCTTTACCTCGTGTGAACATGGCCCGATAGGCCGTCACACCACATACGGGCAGGGCCGCAGCTTCTACCCAGGACAAATGGCCGGGCTTATCATACAGATTTATAGCCGGAACCTTTACACTGTCTGAAAAGGTGCCATGATCAGGCATCCCTAAAATCCTGAAGTCAGGTGAAAAGTAATCCGGGTCATTTCCCCAGTCAAGACCAGGGTTGATAATCACTTCTCTCCCGTCCACAATGCCTGCGCCATCACTCCCCAGTACCAGTGGGAATGACAATCCAGGATACTTACCCTTGGTGATCCAGTAATCCCGCTTATTGAGTGCTGCTGCACGGAGGTGTACATAAACCTCTCCTTCTGATGGCAGTGTCGGGGTGAGCTCGGCCGGCTCCAGGGGCATATCCAGCCCCCATAATATCATTGAACTCATACCTATTTGGTGTTTTCCGGATGGTCAGACAACGGCTCTAAAGATATCGGTATCTTGGAAGAGTGACCCATGCTACGCCAGTTTTATATAGATTTGTAGTCTATTAAATGAAATTCCTATGACCAAATTACTACTTTCCATCTGCCTGACTTTTAATCTGTTGTACCCGACACTCGGCGCACAGGACTGTGAGATTACCTCTGTCACGGCGGTTGCACTACCATGCCAGGGAAATAATTTTTCAGTTTCCGTCAACCTGCAGGTCAACAACCCGGCAAGTCCCGGTTTCACCCTTGCTGGTAATGGGGTCATCTATGGCACCTACTTATACTCCGATCTGCCGGTAGTCGTAGGACCTTTGTTAGGCGATGATGAGTCTACCTATGAGTTCATAGCCTGGGATGTAGAGAATGCGGACTGCCAGCAGTTCACTACCCTCGCAGCGGAAGATTGCGGGCCGATTTGTTCGTTTAGCAATTTCGAATTGGATTCTATTTCCTGCGTGGGTAATCAAAGTGCGTTGGTGGTTTTCGACTTTGACTATCAAAACCCAGCTGGACCTGCCTTTGATCTGTTTAATGAAGATGGAGAATTAATTCAATCTTATCTCTACCAGAGCCTCCCGATAACTGAACCATTCTTTATTGTCAACGGTGCGGCACCTATCGTTCTGACTGTATGTGATCAGGTAAACCCGTCCTGTTGTGAAACATTCGTACTTGACGCCATTGATTGCAGCCTCAACAATTGCGAAATTTTC
>DATHZY010000596.1:0-5239 GCA_035458325.1 Saprospiraceae bacterium
ATCGGTAGTGTGTACATTGATGTACACATTGCCACTAAATATGGCTATCAGGTTTTCAACGGTGGTATTCATCCGACCACTGATTCGATTTCCATCGCGGAGCTCACCAAGGTCAACAATGACCGGACCGTTCTCGCCTGGAATGCCAGAATGAAGATGGACTCCGGTAATATCACTGCTCAGTCCGGTTAATTGAGCATCAATCTCAAAGGCAAGTTGACCAATGGTATAATGGATGACGGCTAAACCAAGCCCATCTGTCACCACCACCGGCGTCTCTTCATCGCCATTCATGGATGCCACAAAGGTCAGATCCTGTTCCAGGCCTAGCTGTCCCCGGATCTCTCCGGCTGGATTGGCATCTGTATGAATATTGACATAAGTCCCTCCATTCATCAGGCTGATCAGGTCTATCGGTGAGATATTATTGACCTCCATTTGTATCCGGTTCCCCTCATTGTTTAAAGGAATAATCACAGGCCCATTGGTTCCTGTATCACCTTCATGGATATGGGCACCGGTGATAGGCCCGGATAATCCAGTGGCTGTAACATTGATCTTTGCACTATTCTTTTCTACTCCAAAATAAACAGTAGCAAGTGCAACTGCATCTGTAGTCACCGGTGGGTTTTCATTCTCACCTGTTAATGTTGCTGTCAGGATAAGGTCATCTGAAAATCCGGGATCAAATGGCAGTTCACCAAAGAGTCCTTGTGAACGGATAATATTTCCCCTGATCTCACCCGCCGGAAATAAATCCGTATGCACATTCACATAGACTTCATTAGCTATGAAGGCGTCACCAGCATCAAAAGCAGGATCACTATCCTGATCCCAATATCCATAGGCTCCTCCGAAATCATTGAAGGAATCACCTATGTCATAGATCACCCCTCCGCTCACGCCAGGGCGTGCACGATGAAAATGTGAAGCTGTCAATGTACCCGCCAGGTCACTGACGACTAACATATAATGTGCATTCGTTTGATCTCTGTCAATACTCACCATACCTGCACCGACACCTGTGGTTGTCACCGGCGGCACTTCCTGTCCTCCATTGATTTCAAAGGTGTATCCTTCACGGGCATACTTGTATACCTGGCCTCTGACTTCACCAGCCGGATTTGTGGCCGTATGAAGATTAATATAATATTCACCTCGGAGCAGTGTATTAAAAATATCCATGGTCAATGGCCTCGTGCCAGAAATAAAATTACCCACCGGACTGATATCGTCTGTGAGATCAATGACTACAGGTCCATTCGCTCCAGCCACTGCATTATGGAAATGCGCTCCGGATACAGGACCGCTCAGACTGTCATGTAAAATGTAAAATTCAAACTCATTGAGTTCAGGCCATACCGTCACGACACCTAGTGCTTTACCCTCTGTATCGACCACAGGATTCTCCTGATCACCAGAGAATGTAGCGTCAAAAGTCATGCCTGGCAACAGAGCGATTTGTCCCCTGATCTCTCCTCCGGGATGATTAGTCGTATGTACGTTGATATATAATTCTCCCGCGAGCAGGGCATCCAGGTGAACACCCGGATCCCAGGAACCTTCAATTGTATTTCCATTGAGTAATGGACCGAGGTCAAAAATCACAGGCCCATTCATTCCAGCTTGTGCATTGTGGATATGGGCACCGGTAACATCACTCGTCAGTCCGAGGAATAGCACTTTGATATTCACACTGGTTTTCGAATGGTTGAGTTGGAATATACCAAGACCTCTTCCATCAGTAACAACTTCCGGTACTTCATGGATTCCTCCCATGAAGGCAGTATACCTGTAATCTGTTTCCAATCCGATCTGTCCCCGAATCTCACCACCCGGATTCAAATCAGTATGCACGTTGATATAGTAGGCACCATTCAACATCTTGGTAATTACTTCTGGTGTGATATTTTTCAATACACCCTTTGCCCTGTTACCTGAGAGGAAGGTGGCAAGGTTAAAGACAACTGGTCCATTGGCACCGGTAGCCGCCTCATGGATGTGCATACCTGTAATCGGACCACTCAAGTTACTCAGCGAGACATTGATGTACAGGGTGTTCTTGTCTTCACCTAAGGTAAATATCCCCACTCCCTGGGCATCGGACACAACTTCAGGAACTTCCTGGGCTCCTGACATCGCTGCAGTAAACTGGAGGTGGGTAGATAGATGTTGGGCATATAGTATGCCTCCTATCGGAATCAAAAGGGTGAGTAGGGTAAACAGAAATCGATTCATAGTGTAAAAATTTAAAATGGTGACTGGATGGGGGTGTATCAAGTTAAAGGGGCGGACAGGAACAGGGGATATAACTTGCTCTTCCAATTTACAATAAATTATTCAAAACCCCCACCTGCCGGCGCAGGAATTCCTCTGAGTGAGCATAATAGAGCGTTAAAGCAGAAACAGTTATCCTGATATTATTTCCAAAATATGGGAAGCACCCCCTCTTCAGGAATTCATCAGTGCTTCAATCTCCTCAACTTCAATCGGAATGTCTGCCATCAGGTTCTTTGGCTTACCCCTGGTGATCAGGATATCATTTTCCAGGCGGATTCCTATTTGCTCTTCGGGTATGTACAAGCCCGGCTCGCAGGTGATGACCATACCCGCCTTCAGTGGCGCGAGACGATCGGATACATCATGCACATCATATCCCAGGTGATGCCCGATGCCATGCATGAAATATTTTTTCCTCAGCGGATTAGCAGGGTCCTGTCGACGGAGGTCCCTGTTGGAGATAATCTTTAAGTTGACCAGTTCTCTTTCGATTAGTTGGCCTGCCTCTTTATTGAGGTCACTGAGCTTAACACCAGGTCGCATGATGGCAGTGATCTCATTTAATACATTCAGCACAGACGTATAAATCGCTTTCTGTCGTTTTGTAAATTTTCCCGATGCCGGTATAGTCCGGGTCATATCCGATGCCATGCAGGCGTATTCGGCACCAAAGTCGATCAGGACCAGGTCATCTTTTCCAATAATCTTATTATTTCGGACATAATGAAGGGTACATGCTGATGCACCGGAGGCCACGATGGGTTCGAAAGCATGTTGACAGCCATGTCTTGAAATCTCATACGTGAGTCTCGCTTCTACTTCAAATTCAAACATGCCGGGCCTGATATCATGAAGCACGCTGTCAAAGGCACGACCTGTCACTTGCACTGCTTTTCGCATCAGGTCGAGTTCAGCCGGGTGCTTTTGCATGAGCATCCTGGAGAGTATGGCATGTGCCGAAAGATGGTTATGTCCAGGATAAAGCTGCTTCATCCTTTCATGCATCCGGTCATTTTCTGTCTTGACTTCGGTCCCTGAACTTTCTGTCGAACGGGGATGAGTGTAGATGCAGGATGCAGATCGAAGCAAAGATGGCATGATACTATCCCAACGATCGAGGGTGTAGATCGTTGAAATACCCGAGACTGCGCTGGCCTGTTTTAGTGAATAGCGCTCGCCATGCCAGATCAGATGTTCAGGATCTTGCGGAAGGATGAAGGCGATCTCACGATGTGATTTTTTTTTCGCGTCCGGGCAGAGCACGATGATGGTACCCGGTTGGTCGAGTCCGGACAATGCAAAAAGAGCTGCATCCTGACGAAAGGGAAAGAACTGATCTCCGCTCCGGGGCATCGGATCATTGGAGCAAAAAATCGCAACCGAACCGGAAACCATTTTTTTTGCAAATTCTTTTCTCCGGTCAACAAATAGAGATGAGGGTATAGATTGGTAGCGCATATCGATGATTTACTGGGCAAGCATTCTGGCTGCATCGGCTTCCGCTGCAAGATATCCAAAGTAATGCCAGCCATCTTCTGCGAGGATCGACCTGCGGATAGAATCAGCTTCAGTACGCCGGCCATTTGCTTCATACCAGCAACTGATTCCATACTGCTCTGTACCTGATGAGGTGGATCCTGGAGGTGCATCGGATTCAGCTACCTCACTTTGTCCTCTCTGAAAAAAGAGGAGTTGATGAAGGTATGCGTCGTTTTCGATGATCTCCATATCCGGATGTATGTCCGCCAGTAAACCCTTTGCCTTATCCATATCACCGCTTCTGAGATAGGCTAAGTACAACCAATAGGTTGATGCCACCACGAGATCAGGATTATTGGCGTATTGCATAGAGGTCTGAAATGAAGTGATGGCTCCAGTATAATCTGCCTGGAGGTAATAGGCCAGACCGAGGTGATAGTAGATATTGAAGTGAAGATTGCTGAGCGGAATATCCAGTTTGTTGGGTATACCATCCGGTTCCACTTCCATGTCCCGATTCATGGCGAGTGTTGCCCCTTGCTTTAAATCATGGATGGCATTTTCAGTTTGCCTGATGGTGATGAAGCGGTGTCCGCGGTGACGATAGAGCTCCGGAGCATCGGGATGCAAGCGTATCCCATGGGTATATACCTCGATGGCATCCTTGTATCTGTGCAGGTAGGCGAGCCGTCTTCCGTACCAGATGATGGCATGGAGGTCGGTGCTGTCTTCAAGAAAAACCGCCCTGGCTTCCTCCAATAGGCTATCATTTTGTAAGAATTTCTCTTCTTCGATCTCCGGTCGCAAGAGTGTATCACCCAAAAAACTGATCGCTTCACCAACGATTGGAAACGTAGAGATCAGCTCATCGGATGATTTTGAAGTGGGTTTGCATGCAGTCCAGAGGATCGGAAGCAGGCAAAAAATCGCGATGACAGACATCCGGAAATGACCTGGGTGAGTTGTTGATTTCATCTGACGAAGATACCTGACATCGACCAGACGTGTCAGAGCAAATCATCAATCTTGCTCAAACGGGATTCAGCGATGTGTCCAATCCAGCTACCCAAAGTGTGTCTCGCGGATGTACGAACGTCCTTGTCGATGTATGCGGCGATCATCACCAATCCATACATGAGAACGCCCAGATCATCGGTGTAGCCTATGAATGGAGACAGGTCGGGGATCGCATCGATCGGCGCAAAGAGGTATACAAATGCACCCATCACGATTCGCTTCGCCCAGGCCGGTGTATCAGTTCGCCTGAATGCGTAGTACATCAGGAGAGCGGCATAGAGGAGAGGTGCACTGAGGTGACGAACCATCCCGCGAAGGGTGGACATGATGGTGGAAGGATTCAGATTCCGGAACGACATGCGATCTTTTTTATCAATCTACTCCCTGCATAACGTGAAGATTGCTTGAAGTGGTTCCGGAAATTTTGGATCACTTTTTGCATTTTCTTTTTCAAAGAAGGATT
>DATHZY010000597.1:0-4858 GCA_035458325.1 Saprospiraceae bacterium
GTTTCCAGTGACCTGACGGAAGATTTCGCTACGGTCACTCACCTGATCCCCATGTTGTCGCTGGACAATTCATATGACGCTGAGGATCTCATCAGGTTCGACTCCCAGGTGAGGAAACTAACAGAACGTGAAAACATCACCTATACTGTTGAGCCAAAATTTGATGGCGGAAGTATTGCCCTCATCTATGAAAATGATGTGCTCGTCAGGGCCGCTACTCGTGGTAATGGAGAAATGGGGGAAGAAATTACGATCCAATCCCGCACGATTAAATCCTTACCACTCGAAGCTGCCTTTTCATCAAAAGGTATTTATCGTGCAGAAGTAAGAGGAGAAGCGGTGATTTCCAAGGAAAGATTTAAAGCCATCAATAAATTCCGTGCGGAAGAAGGGCTTTCCTTACTGGCCAATTCCCGCAATAGCGCTACAGGGGGATTACGTACCAAGGATCCTTCGGAGACAGCCCGCAGACAACTTGATGCCTTCATTTTCCAACTTGGATATGCCGTGGATAAGAATGGGCGTGATGTCCTGCCCGCCATCAAGTCACATCATGATGCGATTGACTTCCTTGGTAATATCGGCTTTAAAGTATCCAGAGGTGAAAAAAAATTATGTCACGGCATCCAGGAAGTGATCGATCAATGCAATCACTGGGCGCTCATCCGCGATGAGTATCCTTTCGAAATCGATGGTATGGTCATCAAGGTCGATAGCTTTGATCTCCAGGATATGTGCGGATATACAAGCCACCATCCCCGGTGGGCTATCGCCTATAAATTTCAGGCAAAGCAGGCCACTACTAAGCTCCTTGATATCGAATACCAGATTGGAAAGATCGGATCTATTACGCCGGTAGCAAAGGTTGAGCCTGTTTCATTGGCCGGTGTCACGATCTCCTCCATATCATTACATAACGAAGACTTCATCACTTCAAAGGATATACGGATAGGCGACCAGGTCCTGATCGAACGTGCAGGTGATGTCATCCCCTATATCGTAAAATCACTTCCTGAGTTACGCACCGGTCACGAAAAGAAAGTCAGTTATCCCACCCATTGTCCCTCATGCGGAACCGCGTTGGTGCGGGAAGAAGATGAAGCTGCATGGCGCTGTCCGAATCTTGACTGCAAGGCTCAGATTCTCCAGCGGCTGATCTTTCATGTTTCAAAAGATGCGATGGACATCGATGGTTTTGGTGAAAAATATATCCTTCGATTCTATGAACTCGGCTGGATTAAAAATATGGCTGACCTCTATCAACTGGATTATGACAAGATTGCTGCACTGGAAGGGTTTGGTAAAAAATCTGCTGACAAGCTTAAAGCAGCTATTGATAAAGCAAAATCAAATCCAATCCACAGATTATTACATAGTCTCAGTATCCACCATCTTGGACAACGGGCTTCAAAGCTGATCGCCGAAAAAATAAACCATGTCCTGGATCTGGCGGAATGGACCACAGAAGATTATACTGCCATCAAGGACATCGGACCAGTCGTAGCGCAAAATGCCATCAAATGGTTTTCCCACAAGAAAAATGTAGCGATGCTACAGGAGATGGAAGCGCATGGTGTCAATCTCACACAGACATCCCTGGATAAGCCGAAAGAACTGATAACCGATGGTGTCTTTTCCGGAAAAACGATTCTCTTCACCGGTACCCTGACGCAGATGGGACGAAAGGAAGCGCAGGAACTTGCTGAAGCAAATGGCGCAAAAAACATCAGCGCCGTGAGTGGCAATCTCGACATCCTCGTCGTCGGTGACAATGCCGGCTCTAAACTCGATAAAGCCCGAAAACTAGGAACCGTTCAGATCCTGACTGAAGAAGAGTTTATCTCCCTGGCAAGAAACTAACCTCTCAAGTATTTTTTCTAACTGATCATTATAATGCAGAGAAAATAGGGCAATGCATCGTTGATCAACTGAATCATCATACAAGAAAAACTGTATCTTATACGCCCTGCTAACTGCTAACTGCTAACTGCTAACTGCTAACTGCTAACTGCTAACTGCTAACTGCTAACTGCTAACTGCTAACTGCTAACTGCTAACTGCTAACTGCTAAGGCACCACTGGCGTCTTCTCTCCTTTATCCTGTATATAATGCCTTGTATGCAGTAACTGCATTTTAGTAGCCAGAATCCCTCCTTCAGATCTTGGGGATTCGTCGATGACAAACTCAAACACATCATCCAGATTGACATAATGCCTTTCGGGCAACTGGGAGAAATGGAAAAAGATATCACGCCATGTACGGAGGTCGATATCGAGATACTTCATAAAGCCATACCCATCTTGAACCGAATAGCAATAGCCTCTGGCTCTGCATCCGATGGCGCCCCAATCCTCATTGCGTTGCTCAATGACTGGCAGCAGGTTGGGTACGAGATATCCTGATAAAAACTGATCCGCTTCGTGCAGGAGATCACGACTGATATATCGGAATGCCAGAATTTCCACACGGATACCCATGTTTTGCAATGCCTGAACGACACGCTTAAAATCACCGTCGCCTGTCAACAAATAGATGACATCCAGATGCTGGCTTTGGAGGAGCATGTCGACAGCCATATCCAGGTCAGCATTTGCCTTACCGATGCGTTGGCCGTCTTCATCTTCAAACCACTTGATGGCTTTGGTGATGATCTTGAACCCATAACTGCGTACGATACTGAGGAATCCGTTAGTCCGGTCTTTATACTCATAATCAGTTCGCATCCTTGCTTCGTCGATTGACATGTACGAGTTGAGGCGGATGGGATCTCCATATTGAGAGACATAATCCCGCAGTACGTCATAGCGTATACCGTACCCACCGCTGCGTCTGATATTCTCAGCGTCAATAAAAACTCCAATCTTCATTTCATGCGTTTTAAATACCTAACAATAAATTATAATCTGTCTTAAAAAAATACTTCCTGCCTCTTTGTATTACAAGGAGGGATCAAAAGGGGCATTCAATTCATTGGTTTCTTGAGTTGCCATCGAAATCTGAATTCGGCAACCACCTGCCCAGCCTCATCTTTGGCTGTTACCGGTAATATTACATCGCTGGTATCGTTGGGGCTTATGATCTGTTCAATACTCCGCAGCACATCTAAGCCGGTCTCGCAAAAATAGTAACTTTTACCTTTTACTTTTTTAAAAAATTCTCCCTCCACCCCGACCAGGATAAATTTCACATTTCTCTCCCGTGCATGCGCAAAAACCAGGGCTCCGGTACTGAGTTCTGCCGCCATCCCCATAACCGCCCAAAACACTGAGCCAAAGGGGTTTCTGATCCACCATCGCTCCTTCAGCACGACCACACATGCCTGCTCATCTAGCGATTGGATAGACATACCTGATATCAGGCCCATCGGCAGGCTTTTGGCCATCCATAGACGGAGTTTCCAGGGGGTAGACAACTTTTTCGCTATCGAACGGTCAAAGGCCATATCACTGTTTTAAAGCAAGTTACAGATTTTGAAATCTAGCTGTCAGCTTTCAGCTTTCAGAATTAGGTAAATAACAAGAAAGCTCCGCTTACAAGGACACTAAAGCACAAGAAGGTTCCAATTATTCGTTTGCCCAACTTACCTATTAGTCCGGAAAGCATCTTTTTTACTTCCTTGCATTGACTATCAAGCTTGATGTATGTTTCTTCTTCAAGGAAATTCAAGCAATATGATAGAAATAGTAAGTACTCCAATTCATTGGCTGAGCCAAAAGCAATGCTTACATATCTTCTGAAATCCAGATCTGTTAATTTACCTGCACCTTCAGCAAGATTTGTTGGTATTGATGAACTACCCCTCCTTAATTGTGATGTAAGACTAAACATTTCCTGGCTTGGAAAATTACTTGTAAACTGATAAATATCCAAGGTCAATTGATGCGCCTTTTGCCAGACAAATAAGTTTCTGAAGTTTTGCATAAGTAGTGAGTTTATTGTTAAAATGATTCTTCACTACCTAAGTGTCCTGAAAAAGTAAAATGTGACTGTTTTACCGAACTTTTTTCGTAATTTATTCATCCTGATAGCTGATAGCTGATAGCTATTTCAACCTCTTCTTCAACGCCAGCATCTCATCCCGGTACTGGGCCGCTGTAATAAAATCAAGATCCTTGGCGGCATCCTTCATCTTCCGTTCAGTGTCCGTGATCATACGCTCTATCTGATCTCGTGACATAAATGCGAGTACCGGATCAGCTGCCATGGTGGGCTCAAGAGGTCTTTCTACATACGCTTTCTTATTACCCTCCCGGATGTCAAGTATTGAATTCTTGGCGAGTATCTGCTCCCTGGTTCTGGTAATCGTTTGAGGAGTGATACCGTGAGCTTCATTATAAGCTATCTGAATGGATCTGCGTCTGGTTGTTTCATCAATTGTCTTTTGCATGGACTCAGTGATCTTGTCCGCATAGAAGATGACCTTGCCATTGGCGTTACGCGCGGCCCTGCCTGCTGTCTGCGTAAGGGATCTGTCGTTGCGCAGGAATCCTTCCTTGTCTGCATCGAGGATGGCCACCAGGGACACTTCAGGAAGATCAAGTCCTTCGCGCAATAAGTTGACCCCCACCAATACATCAAAATCACCAAGGCGTAAATCTCTCAATATCTCCACCCGTTCCATGGTCTCTACTTCAGAGTGTATATACTTACACTTGATGTTGAGTTTAGTAAAATATTTGCTCAGCTCCTCTGCCATGCGTTTGGTCAGTGTCGTCACTAACACACGCTCACCGGATTTGATGCGCTCATCCACTTCCTCCATCAGATCATCAATCTGGTTGAGGCTCGGCCTGATTTCAATCGGTGGATCCAGCAGACCGGTTGGCCGGACGATTTGCTCTACCAATACTCCACCCG
>DATHZY010000598.1:0-2969 GCA_035458325.1 Saprospiraceae bacterium
TATTGCATAGCATTGTCGACCAGGTATTTTTCAGGGGAGTATCCTTTACCGAAACTCATATTGATCACAGAAGCACCATTATCAACTGCATACTTGATGGCATTGGCTACATCTTTGTCGCGCTCATCTCCGTCAGGAATAATTTTGACACCCATGATAGCGACATGATCGGCAATACCATTCATTCCCTCCCCATTGTCCCGCACAGCACCGATGATACCGGCTACGTGGGTGCCATGGGTCGAAAAGGTACCCTTGATCTCATTATTACCATAATGTGGATTTTCAAAGTCTGTGTAGACGTCGCCAACTATTGCCCTTGAATTATACTCCGGGTTATAGGCGTATTGCAGGATATCCTCGTTCGCCTGGAGCTGTTCCTTAAATTGGGCCGTTGCCACTTCAACCAGCCAATCAATACTTTCTACCGAAACCCCCTGTTCTTCCACGCTCTGGATAATCCTGGCGGCAATCTTCAATTCTTCATTTTCGGAGTTTTCCAGCCTGGCGATATCAATAGAATCCCCGTTTAATTCGTTTTTTGCAGCTGCTAATGCGCTCATGACCACTTCCTGCATTTCAAGCACCTGACTATTCTGGAGGATGGCATTTTCACGTTTAGTTTCTATGAGTTTTTTCTTTTCCGCGAAGGCCTCGTATTCCCTTTTTTTCTTCCCTTTCAGTTGAGAGGGATCAATACCTTCCCACTTCTTCTTTTCTTTACTGTATTCACGTGTCACCTCTAGTGATTCCTTGATCACACTGGAACCATCCGGCCCACCAATAAAATTCCACCCGGAAATGTCATCCACATAGCCATTTTGATCATCATCGATTTTATTACCAGGGATTTCATCCTGATTGATCCAGATGTTGTCCTTCAGGTCAGGGTGGTCAATGTCAACACCACTGTCCAATACGGCCACAATGATGGTTTTGGGTTTGCCTTGAGGAGCTGAAGAATACCACTCTTCAGACCGGATACCGGTGGTAAATTCGGATTCAGGCCCCAATTGGTACCATTTTTCAAAAACTTCCTGCGCCGTCAGTGGGGAAAAGAGGATCAGATGTCCCAAGAGAACAGATAGGATACATTTTGTCAGGTTGTTCATGAGCTACAGCGTTGTTTAACTGGCGTGTAAAGAATGAATAACAATGATAGTGTATTGTTCACAACGCAGGAATTTTTTTGGATAAAACGACGGGCATGATGGATTGAAGGGCTGATAGCGTGTATGTATAAGTATTCGTATATAAATTTCAGACATATAAATCGTTCTATATCTTTGAGGTTTATAAAACACCCGGTTTTGCCGCCACGAACTCAATGATAACCAGATTGCGAAATGCAGTTGTGCTGTTCATCTGGATTTCATCCAGCCTTATTCTTGCCAGTTATGGCCAGGGTGAACTAGGCCTGGTTGCCGGGTTTTCCAATTATCAGGGGGACCTTCCTTCTTATAATATTCAGGACGGCATCAAGGTGAAGATTGGTCCTGTGATTGGAATTCATAGCGGGCAGGAACTCAATAAGACCTTTCAGGTCAGGGCAGACCTGCTCTATACCAGGATATCCGGTGATGATGCATTGGCTGATAATCCGGCAACCATCGCCCGAAACCTTGATTTTTTCGCCCCGTTGATCCAACTCGCAGTGGGACTTGATTATAACGTGTTAGGTTTTAGCCCCAAGGCTGGTAAAGTTTTTACCCCTTTTGCCTCCGTAGGTGCAAGTTTTTTTTATTTCAATCCGAGGACCTGGTACCAAGGTGAAAAAGTGTCATTGCATCCATTAGGCACCGAAGGCCAGTATCTGGATGATTATCCGGATCAAAAGCCTTATTCACGTTTCCAGCCTTCACTTCAGTTTGGCGGA
The DNA here is from genome assembly GCA_035458325.1 of Saprospiraceae bacterium. Lineage (GTDB taxonomy): Bacteria > Bacteroidota > Bacteroidia > Chitinophagales > Saprospiraceae > Opimibacter. The sequence continues at coordinate 1,877 of DATHZY010000598.1, forward strand.
GGTTTAAAATACCTGTTCAGTGAAAATCTGATTTTAGCATTGGAAGGAATGCTCTCGTATACCTTCACAGATTACCTGGATGACGCTAGCACCATTTACATCACATATCCTGAACTGCTTGAAAAGGCAGGACCGCTGACTGCAGCGCTCGCCAATAGGGAGGGAGAGTACCTTGGAACAGGCCCGGTGATCCAGCCTACAGGGGCTGCCAGGGCAAATCCTAATTCCAGGGATTTATTTGGGGTCATGACGCTGAGGGTTTCAATGCCGGTGGTGATTTTTTCTGATGAATTCAAGATCAGGAGGCACAACAACAGAACAATTCCCAACCCTAAATTCTGATTGACGTATTTTGACCTCGAATTGAAAAATCCAGTTGACATACTCAGGCAATACTGGGGATACACCTCCTTCAGGCCGCTTCAACAAGACATCATTGATCGGGTGATTGCCGGAGAGGATGTGCTTGCCTTATTGCCTACCGGTGGAGGAAAGTCACTGTGCTACCAGGTCCCCGCCTTAGCATTAGATGGATTGACGATTGTCATTTCCCCACTGATCGCCCTGATGAAGGATCAGGTCCCCAGACTCAAATCACTCAACATAGCAGCTGAAGCGATATACTCCGGAATGCGTAATGCGGATATTGACAGATTGCTGGACAATGCAAGGTTTGGAAAAATCAAACTGCTCTATATATCACCTGAACGATTAAAGACCCCCATGTTTCGCGAACGGGTGCATTCCATGCCTGTCCGATTGGTTGCTGTTGACGAAGCACATTGCATCTCACAATGGGGCCATGATTTCCGGCCTTCCTATCTTGAGGTTGGCGAACTGAGAGCTTCATTGCCCGGTGTGCCTTTTATTGCCTTGACCGCTTCAGCAACAAAAGAAGTTAGGGATGAAATCATCGAACGCCTTTTTCTAAAAAATGCCGTTGTTTTCAGGGATAGTTTTGCGAGAGCTAATCTGCATTACCATGTGATCCCTCGTGAAGATCAGATGAACTATATCGAAAGACTGCTTCTCAAGGCCACCGGTTCCGCCATCGTGTATGTACGGCATCGGCGCAAGTGTACCGAATTAGCTG
>DATHZY010000599.1:0-2509 GCA_035458325.1 Saprospiraceae bacterium
AACTGGACCATCGCTTAGGCTATATCCTTATCCAGGTGGAAAAAGGGGTTTCCCCAATTGAACTCTTAAAAGACAATGCTTCCAGAATACGTGGAGAACTTCTACAGGATCGGGTTATTTCAAAACGACTTGGGATATACCTTGTCAGATTTGACCATAGCCGGATACATGAAGGTCAACTCCTTAGCCAGCTCAGGGCTGACAAAAATGTACGGACGGCGCAATTTGACCACCTTCCGACACTCCGGACTGTGCCGGAAGATCCGCAGTTTTTCTCCCAATGGCAATGGCTCAATTCAGGCCAAACTGGCGGATTGATGGATGCAGACATAGATGCTGATGAGGCCTGGAATATAACCCAGGGCGGTGTCACCGCCTCCGGTGATACTATTGTAGTCGCGATCATTGATGACGGCCTCGATTACACGCATGAAGATATTGCAGCAAACGCATGGATCAATTATCATGAAATTGATGGTAATAATATTGACGATGACGGCAATGGTTATATCGATGATATCCGTGGTTGGAATGCATATGATGATTCGCCCGAAATCTGGGGAGAGGATCATGGCTTAAACGTGGCCGGGATGATTGGTGCCACTGGCAATAACCAGATAGGGATTGCTGGTATTAACTGGAATGTCAAAATCATGATGATAGTAGGCGGCACTCCGGAATCAGCTGCTATTGCCTCTTATGCCTATGCCTTAGAACAGCGTATTCAATACAATGAAAGCAATGGAGCCAAGGGCGCTTTTGTCGTTGCTACCAATAGTTCATGGGGTATTGACTTTGGACAACCGGCGGATGCTCCTTTATGGTGTGCATTTTATGACACCCTTGGAGTACATGGGATATTAAGCGCAGGAGCAACAGCCAATCTCAATATTGACATTGATGCTAATGGTGATTTACCAACTGCATGTCCTAGTGAATATCTGCTGAGTGTGACCGCGCTCAACCATAACAATGAGCGGACCTTTTCCGCATTTGGGCTCACCCAGGTCGATTTCGGTGCACCGGGCGAGGATATTTTTACTACCCGCAGGAATAATGGGTATGGAACCACCAGCGGCACATCATTTGCGTCACCGGTGGCTGCAGGATTAGTTGCTCTTCTGTATTCAGCCCCTTGTCCCGGATTCTCAGACCTGATCCATAGCAATCCTTCAGCGGCTGCCTTGTATGTGCGCGATATCATTTTCCAGGGCGTGGAACCGGTTGCAGGGCTGGAGGGCACCATCCGATTTGGTGGTGGTCTCAATGCAGGCAATAGTATGGAACTGATGATGTCGCTATGTTCGGATTGCCCTATTCCATTTGCAGTGGAGGCTGAAGTGTTGTCTGACACTGAGGTCAACATCACCTGGAGTGCCATCGATACAGCAGATGCCATCAATGCCAGGTATAGACCAATCAATTCCACAGCGTGGGATACGCTTACAGATGTTTCCCAGCCACTCGTGCTGGATAACCTCTCAGGATGCACCGAATATGAAATTGAATTTGAAGCGATCTGTGCAGACACGTCAACAGGCTTTACCTCCAATCACCAATTTAGTACATTGGGTTGCTGCGAACTTCCCTCCGGCATCACCACGTTTGCGGATGAATCCAGTATCCTGGTTTTCTGGAATGAAATTTTTGCAGCTGAAACTTACCTGGTTCAATGGCGACCAGACTCCACCACTGAATGGATAGAAGAAGTAACTCCTGATACGGCATATACAATCGGTCAACTTGAAGGATGTGCATATTATGAAATTAGGTTGCAAACGGATTGTGACACCTCTGCTTCCGGATTTTCTGAAATTATCCGAATCAGGACTAAAGGTTGTGGTAACTGTATTGATCTTGAATATTGCGCATCCGCTTCGGATGATGCTTCTGAAGAATTTATAGATTCGCTGATCCTGGGCTCACTCGTCAGCTATACGGGAGAAAATGGTGGATATCTTTTTGTGGATAACCTGAATCCAAATTACGAAGCGGGTGAATCCTATGATCTTTGGATTCGACCAGGGTTCAGTCCGGGAGATTCATTTGATGAAAAATTCAGAATATGGTTGGATGCTAACCAGAATGGCATCTTTGAAGAAGATGAATTATTGCTGGATTCTCTCCTATTTGCTGATGAAGTTTCTATTAGCAGCCAATTAACCATACCGGCATCCGCCTTGGAGGGTTCCACACGAATGCGGGTCAGTATGGCTTTTTCCAATCCATTTTTCCCTACCAATCAGGAACCTTGCGGCTCCATTGATTTTGGTGAGGTTGAGGATTACTGCGTCACCATCCTGAGAAATCCGGATCCTTGTCCGGAAGTTGATACCGTGTTCTTTGACGAGATCACCTTTACAAATGCCCTGATGCTTTGGCCCGAAACAGAAGGAGCCATCGCTTATACCTATCGCTGGCGCGAAGTCGGTACGATGGACTACAAGGAACTCGCAACGATTGATACCACTGCCCTCCTGGATGGACTTGAAAAATGTAAAACCTATGA
>DATHZY010000600.1:0-2008 GCA_035458325.1 Saprospiraceae bacterium
ACAAGTTGGTCATCGGATCAGGCCGGGCATTGATATCCATGCCCTGGCAAAACAACTCTATCGATACAGCTGCCTGGTGTCCGTGAGCAACAGCAGTAATCACATTCTGAGGACCAAAGGCAGCATCACCTCCAAAGAAAACTTTAGGCAAGGTTGATTGTAGGGTGATCTTATTGACGACAGGCAATTCCCATTCGCCAAACTCAATACCGAGATCTCTTTCTATCCAGGGGAATGCATTGTCTTGTCCGATTGCCATCAACACATCATCGGCTTCGATAAAAATATCAGGTTCATTGACCGGTACCAGGCTTCGTTTGCCATGCGCATCATAGACAGCCTGCACTTTTGAAAACATCATGCCTTTCAATACACCATTCTCGACCACAAACGCTTTTGGATTATGGCAGTTCATGATTGGTATATCTTCATGCTGGGCATCTTCAATTTCCCATGCCGAGGCTTTCATGTCTTCAAACGGGCTGCGTACCACTACTTTCACATCAACACCACCAAGACGGCGTGCCGTACGGCAACAGTCCATGGCGGTATTTCCTCCTCCTACGACAATGACCTTTTTACCGATCTTGTCGATGTGGCCAAAGGCAACACTCGCCAGCCAATCAATACCGATATGCACCCTGTCCTTTGCATCCCATCGACCTTCGAGTTTGGGAAGGTCCTTTCCCCTGGGTGCGCCAGTACCAACAAATACAGCATCATAGTCCTTATCAAGTATTTCTTTCAGGCTCGACACGTAGGTATTGAAGTGCTTGTGGACACCCATATCGAGGATATAGTTGACCTCTTCATTCAGCACCTCTTCAGGTAACCTGAACGAAGGAATCTGGCTGCGCATGAAGCCTCCACCTGAAGTCTGCTCATCATACAGGTGGATTTCATATCCGATAGGCGCAAGATCGCGCGCTACGGTCAGGGAAGACGGGCCTCCTCCGATGAGGGCTATCTTTTTACCATTAGGCGCAAAGGGACCTTGAGGTATGCGGGCAGAAACATCTCCTTTGTTGTCGGCAGCCACGCGCTTGAGGCGGCAGATCGCAACAGGTTTTTCTTCGACGCGGCCTCTGCGGCAGGCTGGTTCACAGGGACGATCACATGTCCGGCCGAGTACGCCCGGGAATACATTCGATTCCCAATTGATCATATAAGCGTCGTCATATCTGCCCAATGCAATCATCCGGATGTACTCCGGAACTGGCGTGTGCGCCGGACAGGCATATTGGCAATCGACGACTTTATGAAAATATTCGGGATCAGTAAGATCTGTAGGTTTCAAGTTCAGAACAGTTGAGTCATGTTACAAGACAAATAGGGGGCGAAATTTAGTGAAAAATCCGTGTTAACCTTCGATTTTGGAGCACAGAAGGGTCACTTACCTGTTCCGGACGAATCCTTCGAATTATAAGGAGGTACAGGAACCCCCTTGGCAGAATTGAAATTCTATCGGACAAGGAATAATCAGCAGTGGACCCTAAAAACCGGGACAGGTGATTTTGAAAAATTGAATTTATCATATTTACTTGATTTACAGATATTTAATCAACCATTATGCCAAACGGTCTGGTCAACATCACATTGTCTTTTGAACGACTCCTTACCTGGAAAACGTATGGATAAGATGAATTCCATCAAACTCTGTTTTGAAACGGATACTTTTGATTAGATAATTTCTATTTACCGGCATGGCTTTACTTCGTTTTTTCCTGGGTGCCTTTTTCCTTTTGTGCTTTGTGCAGGCTTGTAAACCTGACCTTAAACAGAGTGCCTTATCAGGTCAGGACAAAAATGAGCTGGCGGCAGGATCCGTTCAAAGTATTGCTTACCAATGGGCAGAAATAGCACTCCAGGCCACCGCCAGGGATACTGAAAGATTCAAACCCAGGCCTACGGTGACCTCCCGATACCTGGGATTGTTGTTCGTCGCGATGTTTGATGCCTGGAGCCGTTATGACAGTTCCGGATTGCCTGTATATCTGGATGGCGTTGA
>DATHZY010000601.1:0-6557 GCA_035458325.1 Saprospiraceae bacterium
CTGCAATCAAACTGGACAAACATCCATTTGTGCGGATTAAAAACATAACTATCGGCACCCTCAAGGCCTGCTCGCAGGTGAGCATATTCTTCCAACATCAATGCGCTGCCTGCATAGGCTGCATCGACATGGTGCCATAGGCCGTATTGAGTAGTGATGCTGCTGATCGCATCGATCGGATCGATAGCACCTGTACCTGTTGTACCTAATGTTGAGATGACACATGTCGGAACAAATCCTGCCTGAAGATCCCTTTGAATAGCTGCCTCAAGTTGTTCCGGAACCAATGCCAGATGTTCATCCACCGCAATAGGAACCAGATTGTCTGTACCAAAACCTGCAAGGCGGACTGCCTTTTCAACAGATGAATGCGCCTGGGCGGAAGCATAGATACGATACACCGTTCCATCATATCCACGTTTTGAAATCCTGAAACCAGACTTCCATTCACGGGCTGTAAGCAATGCTGTTAACGTTGCAGAAGAAGCTGTATCCTGGATAGCTCCCTGCCACACCGGAGGAAGGCCAAGTAAATCCCTGCACCACTCCATGCATCGTTGCTCAAGTTCTGCTGCTGCAGGAGAACTCTCCCAAAGCATACACTGAGCTGATATACCCGCTGTGATCATTTCAGCGACGATGGAAGGAAAACTGGTATTGCCAGGAAAGAATGCGTAGAAACCCGGATGCTGCCAATGCGTCATACCCGGAATAATGACCTCCTGCAAAATCCTGAACACCTCATCATCACTGACGGGCCGGGAAGGAAACTCCTCAGGAAACTGTTTGTAAATATCTCCGGGAAGTACCTGACTGCGCACAGGATACCTTTCCATGTTTTTATAATAATCTGAAATCCACAATACCGCACGCGAAGCCAGATCGACAAAGGCCTGACGGCCTTCTTCACTATTGCGAAACAAGACAGGATCCATCCGGATTATTTTATTGCCCTGGTGCCAGTATCCCGGTCTTCTCGCCGAAATAATGAACAAACCTTCTCATTTCGTTAGCGAGCTCAGTATTCTGGGTAGACTTATAATACCCATCCGTAAGGGCAGTCAGCGCATAGAAAATCTTGCGATCCATCTCTGCTACCTGGAGTTCCTTGGTCCAAAGGAATAAAGTAGAGGTATCGAGGGTCTCCTTGTCAAGTAAAGCCAGAAAGACGGATTTGCTTTCAGAAGGATGAGCCTGATGGGCATCTGAAGCCTGCCATTCGATGGACTCAGGGACGCGGTTGGCATCCAGTTGAATGCGGATAGAAATATCTGAAGTTGAAGTAGACATGGTATATGGATATGAATGGTAAAACTACTAATTGTGTGAGAGAGTGAGGGCGTGAGTCCGTGAGAACGTGAGAGCGTGAGTCCTCACGAATTAAACAATTTTGCAAGCTTTACGATCTCACTGCCGTGGTGGATGTGTGTGCCTTGCTTCAGCCCCTGGGCAGCCTGCACCATAGCCTTGGCGACATCATCAGCCTCTACCGGAGCGAGATCGCCGATAATACTGCCTGAGAAGTACTGGAGGCCTTTGCTAAACCTACCGGCCAGGTCTTCAGCAAAACGTTTCTCCTCCCGTTGTCCAAGAAGAACGGAAGGTCGCATAATGTGTACACCCCAGTAAGGCAGTCGCCGGACATCATCTTCAAGCTGACCTTTTACCTTCAGGTAATAAATCAGGGAACGGCTGTCCGCACCGATCGAAGAGACAAAGATCAACTGATTCATATTCTGCAGTGATCCGGTTTTGGCAATATTGAATATCAGGTCGTGATCAATGGCAAAAAACGCTTCTCTACTCCCTGCCTTTTTCATGGTCGTTCCCATGGCAATAAACAGATCATCACCGCGCATCAGATGGCGATAATTGTCACTATGTGACATGTCGACTTCATAATGGATAAGTTTAGGATGACTCGCCTTGATGGGCCCCCTCCCGATCGAGATGACCTTATCATAGGCCTGATGGACCAGGAGTCTCCGGAGACAGCAATTACCGATCAATCCACTGGCTCCAAATATCACCGCTTCCTTGGAGTGGCGCTGAATCTCTACACCTGATGTGGAATATTCTAATAATTGCTTGGTCATAAAACTTTATCAATAGGCTACCTCCAGGGTATAATAACTGACACTGTATCCACCCCAGACACCCAGTCCCCCGATGATATTGGATTGGATCCGGGTATAACTTGAAAATGGGCCCTGGTTGGATTTTGCAAACTCCAGGGTGTTCCAGAAATCAAAATTAGCTTCATCAATTGTACACCATTTGAGTGTTACCGTATCGCCGACAAAATACAATCCAAATTCTTCAGGGTCAACATCCCCGCTTTCCGTTTCCGGATTAAATAGCTGAAAACCAAAACTTTTACCGTCAAAAAAGAGATCTTCCTCGACGCTTGAAAAGCCTGTCTTTAACTGTCCGCCGTTTGTTGCCACAAAATAGCGGTAAAAATTCTTATCCCCTGCCGGATCCGAGATGTAACAAGTCAACTGTGCAAGTGAATCATTGGGGTCTCCCGGCGGTGGCTCAAACTTCAGACTGTCGAGCGGCACGCGCGGGGGGATCTGGGTAGTTGATGTAATCGTATCTCCATCGACAGCAATCATCAGATCATATGTTTTGCCTGCCTGCGGTTGGAGTTGATTGAGCAGATCAATATACACACAGAAATTGATCGTAAGACTATCTGCATTTAATCCAAACTGCTCGGCCAGGAGCTCCCTGACAGTTGAGTCCAGATCGAAAAAGCAGATTTCCTGCATGGTGATTTCAAGCGTTCCATCTGATACCTTTACTTCTGCATCATGCACAAACGAATCATTAAATTCATCAGGGCCAAAAGCGCCATAAAAATCAAAGGACTTAGTCAGGATAAGGTAAGGAGGTGTTGGGTTGTCACCTGCTTCCAGATAGCCTTCTACAACATATTCAGGACCTTCCCCGGAAGAAACAGGAATATACTCTTCTTCGCAGGAAGTAAGAAACAAAGCGAATACACTTATGGCGATGACGTGGAAAGATTGTCTCATTTGAATTTAAAATTCCAGGTTACAGATGGAAGTATGGGGAAAATGGAAACTTTATAAGCCTTCACTTCAGCTGTTCCTGATTGAAGGTCTGTTTCATAATCCGTGTATAGGAAAAAAGTATTCTGGCGGTTATAGGCATTATAGACCGAGAATACCCATTCGGAGGTGAAATTCTTTTTACTGGTTGGATTCGGAATCCAGGTAAGGGATAAATCCAATCGGTGGTAGGGTTCAAGTCGTTGGCTATTGCGAGGCCCATAATCCGTCTGTAGTTCACCATCGATCAGGTAAACGCGTTCTGGAGGCGTGTATGATTTTCCGGTAGCATATACAAAAACAACACCGGCGATAAGCTTTGGACTGATATTATAGTTAGACACAAAACTGAGATCATGTGTACGGTCATAAGTGGTGGGATAGGTCCTGCCATTCTCGATATCGGGGAATGTACGATCGGTCCGGCTCAGCGTGTACCCTATCCAGCCATTGAGTTTTCCCGAATTTTTACGAATAAAAAATTCCAGGCCATATGCCTCTCCACTGCCAAATACAAACTCATTTTCCACCTGGTCGACACTGTTGTCAACATAACTTTCGCGATAATCAATCTGATCCTGCAGGGATTTATAATACGCTTCAATGGAAGCTTCGTACATACCTCGCCTGATGTTTTGAAAATATCCTGCCGCATACTGCCATCCTCGCTGTGGCTTGACAATCTCACTGCTGGGCACCCACACATCTGCAGGCAATGTCGAGGAACTATTACTCACCAGGTGAAGGTATTGTGTCGTAGAGGTCACACCTGCTTTAATAGACGCATTTGGATTCAAGGTCGTATTGATAAAAATCCTTGGCTCGAGTGAACTGTAGGTTTGTACTACTTCACCTGTTTCGTACACTTCACCATTGATCCCCGAAGTATAGGGTCCGGTCTGCTGGAACAAGGTGCCCCTTAATCCCAGATTTACCCGAAACCATGGATTTATTTTCCAGTCATCCTGGATATAGATTGCATATTCATTGGCATACTTGGCGGTAGCGGTATTTTCAAACTCAGTATCCCCCGCACTGCCTCGGATGATATTGGGTGTCAGCCGGTGCTTCGTTGCATGGATACCGGTCTTCACCTGGTGATCATTGGAAGGGAAATAATCAAAATCAAACTTTGCGGTAAAATCCCTGACACCGGAAAAAATATCAAAGTTGAATTCCTCCTGGTCAAACCCTGCCTTAAACTGATAATCATTGTAAATAGCAGATAAGTTAAAGAACAACTTCTCTGTAAACAGATGGTTCCACCTGAATGTAGCTGTTGCATTACCATATGGAAGTGTAAATTCAAAATCCCGTCCTGGTTGTGCGAAAGTCAGCACATCCCTTCCAAAATATCCACTCAGGTAGATCCTGTCCTTTTGGGAAAACTGGTAATTCATTTTCGCATTGAGGTCATAGAAGAAGTAATTGGTCCCAGCAAAATCCGTCTGGCGAATAAAAGGTTGTGCAAGGTCAAACCCATACGTGCGGCGGCCACTGACCAGGAAGCTGCTTTTCCCTTTTACAATAGGTCCCTCAAGCGTTAGCCGGGATGAAATGAGCCCTATACCCCCTTCTCCCTGGAAATTCTGATTATTGCCTTCCTTCATCTGGATATCCAGCACGGAAGACAACCTTCCTCCATACACTGCAGGAATTCCTCCTTTGATGAGCGTTGTATTTTTAATCGCGTCCGAATTAAACACACTGAAGAAGCCCAGGAAATGACCGCTGTTATATACGACGGCTTCATCCAGTAACACCAGGTTTTGATCTGCGCCTCCTCCCCTGACATAAAAGCCGGCACTCCCTTCACCCGCGGAAGAAACACCAGGCAATAACTGTATGGTCTTCAATATATCTACCTCCCCGAGCAATGCGGGTAGAACTTTAATCTGCTCTATCGGCAAACTGACTCTTCCCATGGAGGTACTTTGCACGTTTTCATCTTCCTCCTCTCCCTTTGCAGCTACTACTACCTCCTGCATCTCAATGCCTTGTACCATATTGATGTTGAGATTTACATTTGACACTAAGTTCACCTCTTCAATATGATGCTGGTAACCAAGATAGGATACCACAATGCGATGAACGCCTTCCGGCAACGTCATGGAGAAAAAGCCATACGTATTAGTGACCGTGCCGGTCTTGGCGTCGCTTTCTAGATAAACATTTGCGCCTATCAGTGTCTCCCCGGTCTGATCGTCCTTAACGTATCCGCTGATGGTATGCCTGGCCTGTGCATGTCCAGCTAAAGACATGAAACACATAAAGCCGGCGAGTATGGTTCTTTGTAGGAATAATCTCATATGATCGTTGAAAAACGCAACAGAGGTCAATTTGTTACAATAAACATAGAAAGAATTGAGCAACACACCCGTTTCATCGATAAACAAATGCGGTCTGTAACAAAGCTGTCTGAACATAAAAGGAATCAGTGTGTTCTGTATTTGTTGACCCTCGGTATAAAGTGACCATTGTTTCTCAAGCGGATTCATATCCATTGGATCTAAAAACAATTATTTAAAAGTCCTGACCGATGAAAAGAATACACAAGATTATAGCTGGCCTCATGCTGATTACCACTATGGTACATGGGCAAGATCAGAACATCAAGGACTACCTCGATGCCTACCTGGGAGAGAATGCCGTGCCTTATGTTCAACCCCTTGCAGACTTGTTTGCCTCCAATGTCAATACCGGCATATGGGAGTGGTCAAGGGCAGATTCAAATTTTTATTTCCGGCTCAAGGCACAGGCGATTGTTTCCTACCCAGCGGAATCTATGAGAACCTTCATCGGGCATACATCCGGTGATTTTATGCCTGCCCAAACCGTCACTGCACCTACGATCATCGGTGACAGAGCCAATATTATCCTGCAGGGGGAAGACACTACGTTCTACGTTTTTCCGGGAGGTTATGACCTGAACCGATTGACACTTGGAACGCCACAACTGACCATTGGTGGCTTCCTTCACTCAGAACTTAGTGGAAGATTCCTTTCCTTTTCATTGGGTAAAGACCTGGGCAAGGTGAACGTGTTGGGACTGGGTGCACGTCATTTTTTAACAGGGTACTTCAAAGAGGCTCCTATTGACATATCAGTTGGCTATTTCTATCACCACATTGAAGCAGGGGATTACCTGGACAGTGACCAGCACCTGGTTTCGGTCCATGCGGGAAAATCCGGAAAGTTTTTTTCCGGGCAACTGATGTTGGGTTATCAGACATCAGGATCTGCCATTCATTATACCTATGAGGATGGAGACGAAACGTATGATGTTGATCTGTTTATGAAAAATCAAAACAACCTGATCATGGAAGCCTCTGCCGGGTTAAAGCTTGGTCCTTTATTCATTTGCAGTGCCGTTAGCTATAGCCAACATCTCAGTGTATCTGGTGGATTCGGACTTACGTTCTAATGGAGGGCATATTGAACAGGGCTAACCTTATAACCTGCTTTCCGCAGACTGGAAAT
>DATHZY010000602.1:0-2771 GCA_035458325.1 Saprospiraceae bacterium
AAAACCCGCACAGAACCTGTGGATACGGAGATTGAACTCATCGTCCTGATTGATGAAAACTCAGCTTCGGCCTCTGAAATCGTTTCAGGTGTAATGCAAGACCTGGATCGTGGTGTGATCATCGGCCAGCTCTCCTACGGGAAGGGCCTTGTTCAAAACACGTTTGACATCGGTTACAATGCCAAGGTGAAGCTGACCACCTCTAAATATTATATCCCCAGTGGCAGGTGCATTCAATCTGTCGAATACAAAAACGGGGAACGTGTGCATATCCCCGATGATAAACGGGCTAAGTTTAAAACCCGTGCTGGCCGGACAGTGCTCGATGGCGGTGGCGTACAACCGGATATCCCGATGACAGCTGAGCAACGTCCATTGATCGTCAAGAAACTAATGCAACAGGACGTCATCTTCAACTACGTAACCCAATACTGTATTGGAAAAGACAGCATCGCATCACTTGAGACATTCCATTACAAAGACTTTGCTTCTTTCAAAGCCTTCCTTGATAAAAGTGATTTCAAGTTTGAGACCGAAACAGATGATGCTTTGAAGAAACTAAAGGATGTGGCTTCCACTGAATCGTATTCACCTGAGGTAACAAGTCACGTAGATCAGCTGAAAGCCATCGTTGAAAAAGAAAAGGCAACGCAGGTCAATAAATACGAAAAGGAGATCCTGCAGGCTATCGAACGGGAGATCCTCAGCCGCTATTATTTCGAGACCGGGCTGGTGAGACATCAGTTGAAAAACGATCCTGAGCTAGCCGAGGCTATCAAGGTGCTGAATAACCCACAACAATACAAATCTATCCTACAGGTCAAATAAGCAATTCTGTAAGGATAAGCGTTGCTCCTGGTCGTATATAAGCCAACTATGTATATTCTTCATATTGAGACTTCCACTGTTGTATGTTCAGTAGCCCTGAGCAAAGGACCGACCTTGCTGGAATGTATTGATATGGAGGATGGCATGAACCATGCTGCCCTATTAGCACCCACCATTGAAAGGCTCCTGCAATCTGCTTCCATCAAACCATCCGACCTGGATGCAATAGCTGTTTGTTCTGGTCCGGGGTCTTACACGGGCTTACGGGTGGGTAGTGCGACAGCAAAGGCTATGGCGTATTGCCTGGGGAAGCCATTGATTGCTATTCCGACTCTTCAGGCGCTTGCACAGGCAGTCTTTGAGCAACACCTGGAAGCTGAATTTGCATTACCAATGATCGATGCCAGGAGACAGGAAGTTTATACAGCTATTTATAGACGTTCCTTTGAAGAAGTATTACCTGTTTCATCAGTGATCCTTACGGAGGAGTTTTTTGCCCACGGGATACCGGCCAGCGGGATGATCGTGAGCTGTGGGGATGGATCCTTGAAAATCGGGGACCTCGCCAGCTTTTCTTCTGATCTAAAGGTTGATACTACTATAATATGCAGTGCCAGGCACATGGTGACCCTGGCAGCTGATGCCTATGTGAAGGGTAACTTCGAATATCCCCTTCACTTTGTCCCTCATTATCTCAAGCCTCCCAACATCACGGAGCCCAAAAAAGCTTGATTTCCCTGTAAAAAGGGCTCCTCCGGTTCAGCACCTGAATGGGTTAAATATGAAAAAGCATTTGTATATAAATCAAATGCATAACATATTATTCTGAACATCAATGACTTAACCATTGTTAAAATTAATATGGTACGGTTTATGATAAATCATACATGAATCCGAATAATCTCGCTCATGATGAAAAAGAAGACTGAAATTGTAAGTTTACGTAAAGGGACCAGCGAAATAGAATTGAACTATGCTGATCTCAGAAAAGCTGTGCTAGTCCTTCGGGCAGTCAACCACAAGTTAAGACAACGTGTGATTGACCTGTTAGAAGAGCATGCCACCATGACTGTAACTGACATTTACATTAAACTGCGCCTTGAACAGTCTGTTGCTTCCCAGCACCTGGCTATTCTTCGCCGTGCCGGAGTCGTTCTGACCGAACGCCAGGGTAAATTCATTTACTATTCCCTGGACAAAGACAGGCTCAACCAGATATCCAAGCTGGTCGAGGAGTTGGCCGGCTAAATCATTGCTTTAGGTAGCCCCTTTAAGGGGTTGATAATGTGAGGTTTAAAAAAATATTTTGTCCCCCCGTTTTTTTACATTTCATTAATAATCAGACATTTAGCATACATCCTGTGACAGCCATAGGTTTACAAATGTATTTTTTTTGTAATATCATTTGGTTGAGTCAAATCTTAATTGCAAATTTGTTGCTAAGGTTTAACTCAAAATAAGGAAATGTATGAAAAGGACTAAGGTCACCTTTCAGCAGGAAAAGCTCACGGTGTCTACGGAACTTATGCGGGCTTTGGCTCACCCACTCCGTTTAAAGATTCTTGAATTTCTGGATCAGAACAAAAACATCCAGGTGAATCAGATCTACAACACCCTCAAGATTGAGCAATCCATCGCTTCACAGCACCTTCGGATATTGAAGAATGCTGGTGTGTTGGTCGCTGACAAAGATGGTAAGTATATGCACTATACTATCGATTATCAACGCGTAAGCAACGCTGTGAAAGCCATCAACCGATTTATGTGTAAGTAAACCGGGGTCTATCAGCAAAAACGATTACCACTATTCCCATCCCAAAATTTTCCTCTTCAGGGCCTTCTCTGGACTAGACGTTAGTCCGAATCCTAAAGACAATTCTGTTTTCAAATATCTGTATCACAGGCCCAAACTACATGCCAGGATATCACGATCACACACCCAG
>DATHZY010000603.1:0-7487 GCA_035458325.1 Saprospiraceae bacterium
GGCAGTGTTTTCAATCACGGTGACGGTATCTGATTGGATACAACCTGTCAGCATATTCGTGATGGTTAAAATATAATTACCAGGCTCATCAATCGTTGGATTCAGTGTATTCTCATTGCCATCTGCAAGCACACCTGGACCTGTCCATTCGATATCATAGGCCGGACCTGATGACGAGCCGCTGGCATCAAGACTTTGTGTCGGGTTGACACAATCCAGGATTCCGAAATCAACAATGGTCGCATCGGGTAATGGATTGATGACTACTGCTACTTCCGCTGAGTCATCGGGACATGCGCCAGCTGAAATAAAGCCATACTGGAAGGTATAGGTGCCCGGTAGCTGGTTGCCGGTTTGAAATGTCGCACTGGCCGCAAGGAATGCATTGCCTTGTGAAAGGGTAGTGGATGTTTCAGACCAGGTACCATTTGCATCAGCACCGGTGAGCAGGCCGGAGAGGTCAACTAATTCGCTGTCCTTATAGCAATAAGCCACAGGCTGCGCGGCAATCCCTGCTTCGACGGCTGGATCCACATCTACGGTCACCTGGAAATCAAGCGGACATCCGGGAGGCGGTTGGTTTTGTAAATCAAACTGCAAAGTATATTGCCCGGGGTCACCTGATGTAGCATTAAACAATGTACCCGTCAGTGTCGCGGGATTACTCCCCGCAGGTGATTGTACCAGCGACCATGTACCTGGTTCCGTTGTGTTTTCTATGGTGGTCAAGTCAAGTATATCACCGGTATTGCACAACGGATCTGCATGATAGAAGAATACATCCGGACACGAGCAGTCAATGACCGTCACGACTACTTCATACGTAGATTCAGGACATGGATCAACGGCCGAATTGGTCGTGTAGATAAAACGATAATCCCCTGCGGTGATATTATTGAAATTGAGATTGTCAAACAATCCGACGGCACCGGACTGATCAGCATCTGCCCAGCTACCATTCATATCACCTGCATAAATCAGGTCATAGAGATTGAGTATCGATCCACCGGCAGTTGTATTGCATAGGGATGTATCGGGTGATACGACAGCAGAAGGTGGAAGCACTTCTGTGACGGCAACAGAAGTTTCACCGGAACATCCTTGTGTATCGGATACAGTGACAGCGTATGTGCCGGCAGTATTCACCACCAGATTTTGGTTCATCGATCCGTCTGACCACAGGTACGTGTTGAATCCGGAACCGGCATTGAGTGTTGTTGAGCCATTTTCACAAAAGGCATTGCTACCTGTGATGACCGGGCTTAAGGAAGTACTCTCGGTGATCACTACACTGCCTGATCCCGCACATCCATTATTGTCAATTACATCGACGGTGTACGTTCCGGGTGCGGAGACTGTGATGGTCTGGTTGGTGGAACTATTGCTCCATGTGTAAGATGTATATCCCGTCCCTGCATCGAGGATGGTGAATCCGCCGATACAATACGTGGTGGATCCACCAATCATCACTGTTGGATTCGGATGGATGGTCGTGGTGATATTAGCTGATCCGGTGCATCCATCTGCATCAATGACGAGGACACCAAAGTTGCCTTCATCCGTGACGGTGATGGTTTGAGTCGTTTCGCCAGTCGACCATGTGTAACCCACAAAGCCTGTCCCGGCATCAAGCGTTGTCCCTGAGCCTTCACAAAATGAAAGTGCCCCAGTGATCACTGGAGTCAGTGAGGCCGTTTCTGTAACAGCAAAAGAGGCTTGTCCGGTGCAGCCATTCACATCCGTGACGGTTACATAATAGGTACCGGATGAAAACACCTCGAGCGTTTGATTCACACTTGCATCACTCCATGTATAGGATGCATAGCCAACGCCGGCATCAAGTATGGAGGAAAAACCGGTACAAAACGATGCCTGCCCGTTAATGACTGGTTGAGGTAAGTTGTTGATGATGACGGATGTGTTAGCGTTGGGCGAATTGCATCCGTCAACGGTAACAACAAGGGTGTAAATTCCCGGAGCACTTGCATCCGTTGGATTTTGTACGGAGGAGGTATAGCCATTGGGTCCATTCCATGCGTAAGTAATTACGGTGCCGGATGTGGAAGTATTTCCATTGAGTTGAATGGTTTCACCGGCGCAATATGGACCTGTATTGCTGGCAACTCCATTCGGGGGCGCATTGAAGATGACTTCCGTTACTGCGGGTTCTGAAGCACATGCGTCAACTGAAACGATGAGTGTATAAGTGCCCGGCAGTGTGGCGTTGGTAGGATTTTGCACGTCGGAAGTAAATCCGCCAGGACCTGTCCATGCGTAAGTGATGTTCGTACCAGTTGCATTTGTGGTACCCAGGAGCTGGATAGTCTGGCCGGTACAATAAGGTCCGTTATTTGATGCAAATGCTTCTGGCAGGTCATGTACCACAACGGTTGTTACAGCTACCTCTGAAGGACATCCATCGATGGTAACCTGCAGTGTATACGTGCCTCCTTCAGTTGCATTGGTAGGATTTTGCAAATCGGATGAATAATTGTTTGGCCCTTCCCAATGATAGGCAACGGTAGCGCCGGAGCCATTCGTTTCACCCATCAATATGATTTGCTGGCCTGCACATAGTGGTCCATTATTGTCAGGTATAGCTTCTGGAACAGGGATGATGGTAATATTTTCAGTGATTGAACCCTCACAGTTATGGTTATCAGTGTAGGTGTAAGTGATCGGGTAGGTTCCAGGATTATGAAGATTCGGATTGATATCTCCATCAGGTGAAATGATAGCACCGTCAAAGACGCCTCCTGGAGGGGTAGCTGTGAGTGTAAAGAACTCAGTGCTTTCACAAAGCGGTCCGGGGTCAAAAATATAGACGTCAGGGTTTTCATATGCAGTAACTGTAACTACTGCTGTATTCCTGCAACCATTTGCGTCCGTGACAGTGACTGTATGTGGTCCGGAAATCGTGGCATTATATGTATTGCCGTCATCTGTACCTGTAGGGGTATTCCACATATATTCATAGCCCCCGGCACCACCACTGCCTGTTGCAGTCAGCAGGACGGAACCTTCACTATCACAAAATTCAGCTGGATCGGGGTCAATTGAAACATCCGGTGGATAATGGACTTCAATATCCATAGGTTCAGCGGTCATGCAGCCATTGGCATCTGTGTACGTATAGATCACGGTGTGCGTACCCGGACCATTGGTCATGGGGTTAAAGGTGTTGCCTGTATTATCTCCGCTCCATGTTCCACCCGGAGGCATGGCCGTAAGTGTTGCTGCAGGATCACTGGGGCAGAAAGGTCCTATCTGGGGAATATTGACGGCCGGAAGCGGGTTGATGATGAGTTCCATGTCATCGGTTGATACACACGTGTCTTCCATTACAGTGAGTGTGTATCTGATCGTACCCGTGAATCCGGGAGGAAGACTGACGGTTGGGTTGGCAATGTCCGGATCACTCAGGAATCCTGTGCCTCCTCCTGTACCGGACCATGCATAGGTCTCATTTCCATGACTCCCATTGGCTGTTCCGTTCAATGGAATATCTTCATCGCCTTCACAGACGCTTTGGTCCGGGCCGGCTACTGCTTCCAGCGCACAGGGAGGTTGTGCATCACAGTTGAGATAAGGTGCTGCTGATTCTGTCCAGGTCATTTCAAATCCGTTGGTCGTACCTAGCCAGTTATCAATCATCAGGTAATAGCCCTGTCCGGGTTCTACCGGGAGGGTCATGACAAATCCATCTCCGGTGCCCGGTCCTTCTGTGACGTCTGTAGTTCCCATCCCCAGGCCGGTTTCAGGGCAAAAGCCACATTGGGCACTTGAGGATGAACAGCGAATGGGAAATCCAAGGTCACCGCAGGAGACATCAGGTCCATACAGCGCCCAGTCATAATCCTCACCGAGGCCACCATTAGGGGAGATGATAAAACCCAATTCAAGTCCGGGAGGGGCTGAAGGGTCTATCTGAAAGTAATACCAGGCGGAGTTTTGCTCCAGGGAGGTGATACATCCCGGTTCATTGTCCGGGTCGGCGTAATCGTCCAAACCAGGGCCATGCGGGTTGAAAGTGAGGTTTTCATTGCTGCATACGACGAAGGCTTCGGCGCAGTCATTTGGCTGTGCCTTTCCTGAATCAGGAATTAATAACAGGACACTCAGTAACGTAAGGGCAAACCATTTCATTCTTAGGTGATTATTAGAGGAGGATGTTGTATTGCTATCCGGATGCTATGCCCCGATAGTTTGAATGGATGAAAATAATCATATTCCGTCACTTGCCGGACAAAATATGGGTCTATGATTAGATGCATAGACCCTATGGATACGTTTTTAGCCTTTGACGTGGCCTTCGAATTGAAATTCTTAACAAATGTAAAGTCAATAGGGAGAGTCAGCAGGCTTCTGCAACGGCAAATCGCTGATTGACTTGGTTATAAACAACACATAATTGAATCAGGTATGTAGGTAGATATAAATATCTTAGTTGCGTCGTAAGCAGCGCAGTGCGCTCCAGCCAAGGTCAGGCTGCGCCCTGATATTTGAACCACACCTTTTGCAGTAATTACATGAGCCGAAAATTGATACTCTATATAGCCACCTCCGTTGACGGGTATATCGCCGGGCCGGAGGATGACCTTGGATTTCTTTCCATTGTGGAAAAGCCTGGTGAAGATTATGGTTATGGTGCATTTATTGACACCGTAGATACTGTCATCCTTGGACGCAGGACCTATGACTGGGTGATGAAGCATGTCACTGCCTTTCCACATGCGGACAAGGAAAGCTATATCATCACCAGAACGCCCAGGCCATCTATCGGTAACATTCACTTCTATACCGGAGACCTGACGGCACTTGTCAACCGGTTAAAACAGGAAGAAGGAAAAAATATCTTTTGTGATGGTGGAGCTGAAGTGGTGCACGCACTGGTGAAAGAAAACCTTATTGATGAATTCATTATCTCTATAGTGCCTGTCCTGCTAGGTAATGGCACAAGGTTATTCAAGGATGGACGGCCCATGCTGGAGATGGAATTGAAATCATCCCGATCCTTTGACACCGGACTCACACAGATACATTACATACGGAAAAACTGAAAGAAGCTATGCAAAACGGACCTGATCGCCATACTGTCTTCCCGCTGGCCAATTATGATCGCTTGTGTTTTCTCAAGAACATCATTACCAACCCCAATATCATAGTCGGTGATTATACCTACTATGATGATTTTGATACCGTAGAAAATTTTGAACGCAATGTCCGGTACCATTTTGACTTTGTCGGCGACAAGCTAATCATTGGTAAGTTTTGTATGATTGCTTCCGATGTGACCTTTATCATGAATGGCGCCAACCATCTGACCGACGCAGTATCTACCTATCCATTCGCCATCTTTGGACATGGCTGGGAGCAAGCCATGGAAGGTAGGCACTATCCGCAGAAAGGGGACACCCATATCGGCAACGATGTCTGGATCGGATATAAGGCTACGATCATGGCAGGAGTTACGATCGGTGATGGCGCGATCATTGCTGCCAATTCCACAGTCACTAAAGCTGTTGCCCCTTATGCCATCGTGGGTGGCAATCCTGCTGCTGAAATACGGCGCAGGTTTTCCGATGATCGGATTCAAAAGTTACTAGAAATGAAATGGTGGGACTGGCCGGTGGAAAAAATAACGAACCATGTACATCTGCTCACGGGCAACGAGATAGATGGATTGTACGCCATCTATCAAAGCCGGATTTAGTATAACGCACAACCAATAGCACGATGAAAGAAATCGAAAGTGAGCTGAGAAAGCAGGTAGAAGAACATCATACACCCTCCATCCAGTATGCGTTTTTTGACCAGGACCATGTCCATCATCGATACCACTTTGGGATGGCGGACGTAAAAAATGCGATTGCAGCCAATGCGCAAACCACCTATCATGGTTTTTCTACGACCAAGACCTTTACAGCAGTAGCGATCCTGCAGCTGGCAGAACAAGGCAAGCTTGATATCAAGGATCCAGTGATAAAGTATCTTCCTGATTTCCTCTATGATCCTGCCACGACAATCCACCATCTCCTGACGCACACAGCAGGGATCCCTAATCCGGTTCCCTTGAGCTGGATTCATCTCCTGGGTGAGCATGAGTCTTTTGACAGCGACCAGTTTTTCAATGCCATCATGGCTAAAAATAAAAAGGCCAAATCGGCACCCAATGACAAATTTTCATATTCCAACCTGGGCTATATCATCCTTGGGCAGGTGATTGAAAAAGTGAGCGGGATGGCCTATCAGGATTATATCACCGACCATATCATCAGCAAGCTGGGACTCGGGCCTGATCAACTGGGGTTTGAAATTTATAATTCACGTCGCAATGCAACAGGGTATCATAAGCAGAAAAGTTTTTCAAACCTGATCCTGGGTTTATTTCTCGACAAGTCAAAGTTTATGGGCGATCCTGAAGATGGGTGGAAGCCTTTTAAGGATTATTACCTCAATGGAGCACCCTACGGTGGATTGATCGGCACGGCAGATGCGTACGTGAAGTATATCCAGGATTTGTTAAAGCCGGATTCCTCTTTGCTTGCATCCCCATTTAAAAAGCAGATGTTTGAAGAAAACCATACCAATAATAACAAGGCAACAGGTATGTGCCAGTCATGGTACACCGGTATGTTGAAAGGTCATCGGTATTGCCATCACGCCGGTGGTGGCGGCGGATATTATTGTGAGATCAGGATTTATCCGGAAAAGGGGGTCGGCAGTGTGGTGATGTTCAATAGGACCGGGATGACGGATGAGCGGTTTCTGGATAAGATGGATCGGCATTTGATTAAATAGCTATCAGCTATCAGCTATCAGCTATCAGCTATCAGCTTGTTAAGTTACTCTTTTATGATTGAAAGTTTTTAATTATGTTTATTCATTACAAACGAAATCAAACCACCATCAACTATGAATCCAATCGTCAGGAATATCCTCGCCGTCGTCGCGGGTGTGCTGCTGGGCAGCGTAGTCAATATGGGCCTCATCCAGATCAGTGGCGCAATTATACCACCTCCTGAGGGGGCTGATATGAAAACTGCTGAAGGGATCAAGGCAGCTTTGCCTCTGCTGGAGCCAAAGCATTTTATTTTTCCATTCCTGGCGCATGCGCTAGGGACATTAGTGGGCGCTTTTATTGCCGCAAAGATTGGAGCGACCAGGAGAATGATGCTGGCGATGATCGTGGGTGTCATATTCCTGGCGGGCGGTATAGCCGCTACGTTTATGATTCCTGCGCCTACCTGGTTTATGGTCCTTGATGTAGTCGTTGCTTATCTACCGATGGCATATCTGGGGGCTATGTTTGCCGGAGCAACTAAATCGAACGCAGTCACATCGTAGCCTAATAAAGATCACCTACGACCAGCAGGATCAAATTAGCGTTAATCCTTTTTAAAATTCATCAGCGAAATCCCTGTGGTGAGCGAAGTCGAACCATGCGTTCAAAAATTCCACTTTAAAAAGGGACCGCAGATGACGCA
>DATHZY010000604.1:0-5529 GCA_035458325.1 Saprospiraceae bacterium
CGAATTCAAAACCGCTGCAATCATCTTGAAGTAAACCTGCTGATGTCACAGGACCTGAAAGATCTCTTACCCTGGGAAGGTTCCAGACTCATTCCTGAACACAAAGGTGATTTGCTGATCAAAGGGAAAATGGTGAATCTACCGCTCTATACCGTCAACGCCGAATAACATCTCCGCGCTTAGTCTACGATTTTCTTTCGCTTTAAGTCATTAAGGTTAACACGTAATCCAAGATGTTTGCTTGATCCGGCCTGATGATAGACAGCAAAGCCATAATCCAGGATAAAGCTTTTCACATTAATACCTATGCCTGCAGAAAACCCGGCAAGACTGCGGAGATTGACGACTGACAATTCCTGGTGACGCTGGTAATTATATCCCAGGCGCAACATCAGTCCTTCGTTCTTGCCGATCAGGAATTCACCGCCAAAGGTCAGGTGCTTGAAGAAGTTGTCCACACTTTGTCCGAAGGCACTTGGTTCAGCAGGTTCCTCTCCTCCGAAATCGATACTCGTCTCTTCATCCAGCGGACTGGTATAGCGTAGGTCCCAGCGGTTGATATCATGCATCAGGATCGAAAGCCTGAAAGGCACATACTTCAATCGCTTCGAAAATCCAAACTGGAAGTCTACCGGCATCCTGCCTTTTTCATCCCCTTCATAATACCTGGAAAATTGAAAACCAACACCGCGTAAGACAAGCGCATAGTGATTGAATCCATCTTCGCTGCTATAAGTGATACCACCATCAAATAAGAGCCCGTTGGATGTATATGTCTCGAGGGTTGACTGGATATACTGCAGCTGCACACCAGCGGTCATACGCTCATTCAACTGTCTTGAAATACCTGCATTGATGGACAGGTCTTTTGCTTTAAACTCGCCTTCCACATTCCCCATCTGATCTGCAGCAGTAAACTTGCCATAGGACAAGTAATGCACACCTCCATGGATCATCGACTTCATCCCGGTGATATACTTTGCAAATCCTGCATATCCGTTGTCAATGCCGGCAAAATGAAAATTGTGCTGAAAAACAAAGGAGTTGTCCATGGTGCTATTCAGCATCCCTGGGTTACCACCGACCAGACCATAATCATTGGTAGTGGCGGCAATCTGGCTTCCTCCCAGGGCTGTAGCTCTCGCAGAGGTGGGTAGCTTGACAAACTCGAATACTTGCTCACCCCCGCGCTGACTCCAGGCCGCAGCGATGCAGCTCACCAATAGGAAAAGTATGCCACTACTCCTTTTTCCAGACCGTATAACACCGGCCGGAATCGCAAACCATTTCTTTTTGTAATTGTCCAGATTCATCATAGAGTTTTAACCTACCGTCTTCATTCGGGCCATGAAGATAAGTTCCTTCTGCTTGTATCTTTCCGTTTGGGTGATATTCCCTGAACGGCCCCATTTCTTCATTGTTGATCATGGTCACCTCCTCAAACAATTTTCCATCCCGTGTATACTTCCTCCATTGTCCATGCATCGCTCCATCGATATAATATCCCTTGAGTTCGATGGTTCCTTCAGGGAAATAATATTCATAAAGGTCATCCAGTTTGCCATTCTTGTAGCGTTCCCTGATCTTGACTTTGCCATCCGGGTAGTAGAGTTCGCGGATACCATCAGGCTGCCCCTGGTTCAGTATCCCTTTCTCCATCAGGACACCGGAGGAGTCTGTTTTTGTATAAGGCCCATGATGCTGATCGGTCTTGGGATCATGCAGGTAGGTTGAAATAAATCCTAGATCCGGGTCTGTTTCTATGACGGTCTTGCCTTTTGAACACCCCATTAAAATGAGGACCGGCAGGACCAGGAAGCGCAAGATTGGGGACATCATCTTTAGAAAACGAATGACTTAAAATGAAATTGCCCGGGCACTTGATTGTACCCGGGCAATTTTTATACGGTATTGTTTTAACAGTTTCTATTAATAGAAGGTGTACCTGTTGTCTTTAATTTCGGCTGAATTCTTAATTGCTTCCATCAATCGGCTGTCAACACTTCCCCTGGCGGTCATCGATACCTGGCGGCGGAAAGCCGCGATATCCGTGGAGATACTTGCTTCGGTACGTTGCAGGACCTTGACCATGTATACTCCATTCACGCCAACGATCGGGCCAGCAGCTTCACCGTTGTTCAGTGCAGTTACTTTTCCAATCAGGGTACTTTCATTGCCCAGGCCCTGGAGATAAGACATGTTGAAGTTGACATTGTTGAATGTGTCAATCGGCACACCAAACTCACTGGCTACACTATTCATATCCTTACCTGCCATCTTAGCAGCCAGGATCTCCCCTTTCTTTTTAGCGGTCACCTGCGCTGTATATGCTTCCTTGGCTTCTGCCAATGTGGAAACACCTGCCTTGACAATCGCTTTCAATACAGGAACCACATAACGGGCATTATAGAACAAGGTAGGTTCATCATAGACAAATACCTCCGGAGCCACCATTCCAACCTTAGTGCCTGGTTCGAATGCCCAACGAATAATATCCCTTGATGTACCACCGCTACCAAGGGTGGAAAACTGATAAGCATTTGCGGTCAAGCCTTGAGCTGTTTCGAGACTTAATTCAGGTTTCTTTTCCAGTGCGGCTTTGAGTTCTTCCAGGTTCCGGTTTTGACCACTGAACTCAAGGGCATCATCATAGATCGCTGCCTGTGTTTCTTCTGAAGGCACAATAGGCTCTGACAAGTATGCAAGTTTTACACCCTGTGCGTTGTCCAGATATTTGCGGCCTGTGATTTCGATGAGGTGAACACCAAATTGGGTAGTCACTATATTCAATTCACCAGGAGCACCAGTATAAAATAAAACATCATTGAATGGCTTGACCATCCTGCCGTTAGCTGACCAGCCCAGACCTCCGCCTTGTGGTCCGCTGCCATCCTGGCTGAAACGCATAGCCAGTGAATCAAACCTGCCTGCGCCTGCTTCAATGACAGTCTTAAGACTGTCAAGTGTTTTTGTCGCCGCGAGGATCGCATCTGCTGTTTCTGCCCTGATCAGGATATGACGGGAATCCACTGAATCCGGGATTACCTTCTTGTCAAGGACCTTAACTGCTTTATAGTAAACCCCATCTATATAGGGTCCGTATACAGTTCCAATCGGAAGGTCAAAAACGGTGTCAGCAATGGCTTCTACCAGGTCTGCCTTTTTAAAATAGGTGGCATCCATCACTCCATAATTATTCTCCACAAACTGTGAATCATTGTCGGTGGTGCGGAATGCTGCGATGCGCTCTGTGATCGCTTCACGAACGATGACTGAATCTTCTGGAGTAGGTGTTACGTTGAAGACCACAAAATCTACGGTCCTCATTTCCTCTTTGCGTTTAATGGCGCCTTCATTCTCCTTCATCCAGGCTTTGTAGTCATCATCTGTCAGCTTGACGTCAGCATCAGCTACCTTGTCAAAAGGAACTACCGCATACAGAAAGTCAATTGAGGATCCTTGCTCTGCCTGAAGTTGCTGAGCCATCCATGTAGGGGTATAGATTGTTTTCTTCACCAGGGTCGCCAGTTTATTCTGGAGCCTGTCCTTGATGATCTCACCTGTCTGAAACTTCCAGAACTCTTCGAGTTGTGGCTGGAGTTTGCCCGTACCGAGATTGGCTTTGATCTGATCCAGGGTAGCCCTGTCCATCTGGCCGGTGTTCGGATCACGGAAATTACGCTGGATGATCGGGCTGAGGCGCTGACCAAACTGGAGTTCTTCCATTTCCTCCGGACCTACATGGAGACCGAGTGCTTCTGATTCTTCTTTCAGCAATTGCTCTTCGACCATATAGTTCCATATATAGTTGCGTTGGCCATAAACGTCACCAGTGGCATTTGGATAGAGGATACGTTCAGCACGCTGAAACTCATTCCAATCCAGTTTCTCCCCATTGACCTGGCCGATAGTAAATTGATTTCCACTTGACTTTGAAGCGGCACCTACCATATCCATGGCTACAAAGCCTCCGAGGCCCAATGCAAGCATGAGGATCAGGAGCCAGCTGTGTTTACGAATCTTACTGATTAAAGCCATAATAATAAAACTATATATGTATATTGTTGTTAATCTGACATATGCACAAAATTTTGGCCATTATTTTGCCCGATTTTGCGCAACTTTTCCAAAAAAGCCCTGCAAAAGTACAATGTTCGGCATGGATTATCAAATCTGAGCGGTAAGAAAGGCGGAACCTTAGGCTGAGGCGATGCTTCGACTTGCTCACCCGCATCCAGGTGCGACAGCTCAGCAACCGGCTAAGGCGAAGGCCTTACCCGCATTTTCATTGTATCAATTGATTCACTACCTGGAGCCTCAAAGTGCAGCAAAGGGTTAATTTTGACCTCTAATTTTAAGCGGTATTCCTGTTTGAACTGCTAACTGTAAACTGCTAACTGTTAACTCTTACACCTCTCACTCTCTTACCTCTTACTCTCACACACATGAGTACCCGCAAAGCCGCCATAGGATTCATCTTCGTCACCCTCCTCATCGATGTCATCGGTTGGGGGATCATCATCCCGGTGATGCCGACCCTGATCAGCACGATGGAACATGTGGAGGTAGGTGATGCTTCCAGTCTCAACGGGTGGATGCTCTTTGCCTTTTCGCTCACCCAGTTTCTTTTTGCTCCCCTTGTGGGCAACCTGAGTGATAAATATGGACGTCGACCGATATTACTGGTATCCCTTTTCGGATTTGGACTTGATTATGTGCTGATGAGTTGGGCTCCTTCGATCGAATGGCTATTTCTGGGTAGGGTTATCGCAGGAATCACCGGTGCCAGCTTTACAACTGCCTCTGCGTATATCGCTGATATCAGTGATGATAAAAACCGGGCACAAAATTTCGGAATGATCGGTGCTGCTTTTGGCATGGGATTTATCCTGGGTCCGATCATTGGTGGTCTGCTTGGCACTTTTGGACCGCGCGTTCCTTTCATCGCAGCAGCAGGGCTTTGTTTTCTTAACTGGCTCTATGGTTATTTTATTCTTCCGGAATCATTGTCTAAAGACCATCGAAGAGAACTCGATTGGAAGAGAGCTAATCCGATTGGTTCACTCCTGCATTTAAGAAAATATCCTGATGTCAGTTATCTCCTTGTAGCTATGGTTCTGGTCTATCTGGCAGCACATGCGGTGCAGAGCAACTGGTCGTTCTATACGATCGAGCGCTTCGGATGGGGAGAAGGGATGATCGGTGTGTCGCTCGGGGTGGTAGGATTGTTAGTTGGGATTGTACAGGGAGGTCTCACACGCGTCATCAATCCAAAACTCGGCAACGCGCGCAGTATTTATATCGGACTGATCCTGTATGCCATCGGTATGCTATTATTTGGATTAGCTACTTCCGGATGGATGATGCTCGTATTCCTTGTTCCATATTGTCTCGGTGGTATCGCAGGTCCTGCCCTTCAGGCTACGATCACCAGTGAAGTTGATGTCCGTGAACAGGGAGAGTTACAAGGCGCCCTGACCAGTCTGATGAGTGCAACATCCATCGTTGGCCCTCCGATGATGACAAATC
>DATHZY010000605.1:0-2866 GCA_035458325.1 Saprospiraceae bacterium
TCATAGCTGGCGGCGAGAACGCCATCCAGCGGCAATTTTCCTTGATGGTCGCAGGAGCAAACACTTCGGCTCCGCTCACCACGACACTCCTTCAACGGCACACGAACTGATATTATTTAAGTCCCCGGTTGCTGAGCTGTAGGACGAGGTTGAGAGATAGCAGGTCGAAGCATCAGGGGATTTAGGGGCAAAACGGCTTCAGGGGCAAACCTAAAGCTTATTCCTATTCACAATCTCCAATATCTCATCCCGATAATTCTTTCCGATCGGCAACTGCTTGATCTGACCCTTTTCAAATACATCAACGGATGTCCCGTCTACAGCGTGGATCTTATCTATGGATACGATATAGGATCTATGGATGCGCTTAAACTTACTGAGAGGCAGCTTGTCTTCAAGACTCTTCATCGTTTGCAGTGTGACAACACGGCCTTGTTCCAGGCGGATGATCACATAGTCTTTCAAACCTTCAATGTAGAGGATCTCATCATATTTAATCTTGACGAGTTTCTTATCTGCCTTGACAAAGAAGAATTCAACGCCCTCTCCCGGAGCTCCGGCTTCTGTAGTCTCTTCTCGTTTGCGTAACTCAAATTGCTCTGATGCTTTGTTGACTGCTTTCATAAACCGGTCAAGGGAAATCGGCTTCAGTAAATAGTCAATGGCATTCAATTCAAATCCCTCAAGCGCGTAGTTGCTATAGGCGGTGGTGAAGATGAACAACGGAGGATTCGTCAAGGTCTTTATAAAATCCACACCGGACAATTGGGGCATCTGGATATCAAGGAAGATCAAATCAATCTGGTTATTCCGCAACATCTCGCTTGCTTCCAGTGCATTCGAACATCTGCCCACCAGGTGGAGATCAGGCATTTGACTGATGTATGTTTCCAACACATCCAGCGCTAATGGTTCGTCGTCGATGATCAGTGTATTCATCATAGTAGGGTAGATTTTAAAAAGTTAAGCTGTTAAAGCTAAAGAAAGTTCAACAATATGTTCCTTGTCACTATCCTCGATATCGAGTTTATATTGGTTAGGGTAGAGTAGGTTAAGCCGGCGTTGTACATTGGCCAGACCGATACCACCGCTTGTCTTTTCTGAAGGCGTTGGCAATTGGGCCGGCTTGCTGTTGAGAATCCGGAGAAGTAGTTTGTTGTCCAGCACCTTCATGGTGACATGCACATAACCATCACTGATCTGGTGGTTGAGGCCATGCTTGAAGCTGTTTTCCAGGAAGGGTATAAAGATCAGCGGGGCTATGGTCTGATCTGTAATCTGGCCTTCTACATTGAACCGGATATCCGCATGGCCTGACTGCCGCAGTGCTTCGAGGGCCAGGTAGTTCTGGATGTAATTGACCTCCTTTTGCAGGGGTACCCGGCGCTCATTACTCTCATAGAGCATATAGCGCATCATTTCAGATAGCTTGATGACGATCTCTGGTGCTTTGTCTGATTTCTTCAGTGTGAGCGCATAGAGACTATTGAGTGTATTGAAAAGGAAATGAGGATTGATTTGGGATTTGAGAAACTTAATTTCAGATTGCATTCGCTGCGTTTCCAAATCCTTGCGATCGCGCTGGTGCCGTTGCCAGTCGGAGATGATCTTTATGACCGTTGACCCTCCGGCTATCGTAAACAGCAGGAGGAAGATCGTATGCTGGTTCATCACCAGGAATTCTCTTGGATCCACCTCCTCATAGGTAATGTATAGTAACATCACCTTGATAGGGGTAAAGACCGCTACCATCGCCAGAAGCAGCAGTACGTAGGTCATGAAGTTTTTCTGGTTCAGGAATCGAGGGATCAGATATCCCAGGTTGATATACACCACCAGCATGTAAAACGCGATGTTGATCACAATCCTGGTTATTTCGAGCAGGGACGTCCCATTTTCATTACCTGCCATCCACATCAGGACAAAAACCAAAGACCAGAAAACCCCATGGATCACCCAGGGTCTCTGCACAAATTGCAAAAAGCGGAAAAGGTGGTTACGATTCAGGACATTGGTCACAGCACAAATTTAGAAAGGCAATTGAATCTCCGGCAGATTTATAGATCAGGACCTGAAGGAATAGATGAAACGAGGAGTTTTGCCCCTTGAAGCGGATATACTGTTCAAAATGTATCAGGCGGTAGCTTTCAACCTTTGGAGAATCACTTTGTTATGCAAATAGATGGGTAAAAGACGCGTCCATCAGTTGAAATTCGGTCAGGTTTTTATTCCCAATTGAAACGTAAACATTTATCTTACCACACTTTATCCGCATTCAATGCCAAAATACAGCAAAGACGAACAATATGCCCAGGAATCAACGCTGGCCATGCAAACCAATTATGCCGAGCTGATCCGTTTAACCGGGGAAGATCCAACAAGGGAAGGTCTGCTCAAGACACCGGAGCGGGCGGCTAAGGCCCTCCAATTCCTGACGCATGGATATGATCTCAATCCTTCGAAGGTCCTGATGTCCGCCATGTTTGCTGAAGAGTACAGTGAAATGGTGATCGTGAAGGATATTGAGTTGTATTCCCTTTGTGAGCATCATGTGCTTCCTTTCTTTGGAAAAGCGCACATAGCCTATATTCCAAACGGATACATCGTCGGATTGAGTAAAATTCCAAGAGTGGTTGATATTTTTGCACGAAGGTTGCAGGTTCAGGAAAGACTGACACACGAAATCCTGCATTGTATCGATGAGACCCTTAAGCCACTTGGCTGTGCAGTCGTGATTGAGGCTCGTCATATGTGCATGATGATGCGTGGAGTGCAAAAGCAAAACTCCAGGACTACTACCTCTGCATTTACAGGACAATTTAATAAGGTAGAAACCCGAAATGAGTTTTTACAATTGATATCATCA
>DATHZY010000606.1:0-5678 GCA_035458325.1 Saprospiraceae bacterium
AATTGCAGAGATGACTGAAAAAAGTATAATCACTGGATATCTGGACATGCTCTTACTGCTATGGGATGAATCTGGAATGAAGCGAAAATGGAATATGCGTAGGTAGGATCCGTGGCTTCAAAGTAAAGGAATATTTGCTCAAAAGTAGGTGGTTTGGGGCAGGATTGGGGTGGGATTGATACGTGATTTTGACCCGTTTTCGACAGTGTGGCACACCTAGGTGTGCCACACTGTCCTAATTACTTGATTGTCAGGACCGCCAAGGCACTTATAACTAAATTTCAAATTTGCGGTTTTTTCACTTTCCCGGTCAGGTATTGCATCATCGCCATCGCCGAGGATAAAGCAGGTGCAGCTAGCGCATCATTAAATAAGACATTGATGGGCCCTTCGCCGAAATAAAGGCCATCCGAAACGAGAAAAGAGATGCGCACATTTCCTTTCGCGGGATGTGGTCTCCTGGATTCCGTCCACGGACCGATGCGGTGCACGATGTTCAGGCTATCCCGAAAGAGTTGCGCAGTGATCTCGGCAGACGCTTTATCGGCGATATCCCACAATATCATCTTTCCGGTATAGTTGATGTACCGTGCTGTGCCATCCTGATATGAGGCTAATACATCCAGCCCTTCTTCCAGTCCGACTTCAACGATCACGCCCAGCAACTCCTTTTCTTCTACAGGAATTCCATGTCTCCGCATCACATCATACGCGAGCAGCTTGATCCTTGACTCCATCTGATCATCAAAAACCAATTTCTGTAATTCAACCGGATCAGGCGCGGGGGCGAACAAGATATTCCAGGGAAAGTCGGACGAGGTGGAAACATCACGCTTGTACAAATGGATATTATCACAAAAGAGCAATTCGTAGATGGTGTTGGTGGCATCATCAGCGTATGGCCCCGAAGGAACAGGTGGAGGTGTGTTCATAGCAATAAATGTATTATCAGGAAAGGATATGCCCTGTGTCAGGTTATCAGCTTCCCTTGTGGATTAGTTTCCTGACTGCAAAGGTACCCTTTGCCTGAATGGAAACTATATAAATTCCATCGGACAATGAACCGATGGAAAACTCAGATACGTTTTGCTTCAATCGCCTCTCCATGACTACCTTCCCATGCATGTCATAGATTGACATACGGCATGGCATAGCAAACTCCAATTCCGGTATTTCAACCACGATCATGTCTGTGGCCGGATTGGGTGATATCCGTACATGCAATGCTGGCCCCTGATCCGGTTCATCAACTGCTGATAATTGCTGATCAATCATCTCCAGCATCAACTTAACCCATGCTGTATACTGCAGGGCACTCGGATGCAAACCATCACTGGCAACATAGGATGGAATCTGGATTCCTTGCCTGGATATAGGGGTAATGTCGAAATACGTTATCTGCAGGCTATCCGCTATATGCTTACTGAACGCGTTATACTGATCGAGTTCCATACTTATTTCTGCAGGATTGGAACTCTGCTGACCGAAAGGGGTAAAGGCATAGTCAGGAATGGAAACAATAAAGACCTTGTTCTTATCTCCTCCCGCATAGCGTATGGCTGAATCCACGAGCGCAGGAAACTCCTGGACATATTGACTAAACGGCCGGCCCTGGTATTGGTTGTTGACGCCAATGAGGATAGAGACCAGGTTATAATTTTCGTCTTCCAGGTTTTGATTCTTCACGGCATTAATCAGATTATCCGTCCTCCAGCCTGTTGTTGCTATTATCCTTAGGTCTTCCGTTGTATAACCGCGCTGAGCCAATGAATCCGCCAACTGCACCGGCCATCGTGCGCTTGGTGACACACTCTGTCCAATGGTATAAGAATCCCCCAGCGCGAGATATCGTATTGGTGATTGGATCGTTAAACCTTGCGTCCAGGAAACATATGGAAAAGAGAGCAGGATCAGAAGGATATACTTTTTCATTGAATGACAGGTTGCTTTTAAGGTCCCGCTTTGATAATACGATGAAAGATGACAATCCGGATTTCTTATATCCAGATGCTTCTATTCCTGATTGGGCAAATCCGTTTGAGTCATTCGGTTCCGTCCATAGATGAAGTAATAAAATAACGCAACAAATCCGCTGCCACCTGCCAGGTTTCCAAGTATCACAGGAAAGATGTTTTTTATAAAACCAATCCACGAAATAGCATCTGCACCTGCCGCCACCGGACTATCCAGTTGCATCATCCATCCCATAGGTATCAAATACATGTTGGCTACGCTATGTTCGAAGCCGGCAGCAACAAATGCGGAAACCGGAAAAATAATGACCAGCATCTTATCGGCTACCGACCTTCCTGCCAGCGACATCCAGACCGCCAGGCAAACCAATACATTGCACAACATACCGCTGAAGAATGCCTGTTGAAAGGAAAGGTTGCATTTAGCGGACGCTATCCTGGTATAGGTCTCCCCTATTAACCCGCCATTCATTTCGTGGTGCCTTGACATGTATACCAAGATGGCAAGGCCGGCAGCGCCTACAAAATTGGCAACACAAACTACGGCCCAGTTCCGGAGAACTTCATAGAAAGAAATCTTCTTGTCTGCCCAGGCCATCACCAGCAGATTATTGCCTGTAAATAATTCCGCACCGGCGATCACCACCATGATGAGTCCAACAGAAAACACAAGGCCTCCCAACAACCTGCCTAAGCCAAAGCCAAGGGAAGCATCCGAAACAACTATCACATAATACATGGCGCCAAGCCCGATAAAAACACCCGCCAGGATGCCAAGCATGATCATTTGAAGTAATGGCAACCGGGCCTTTACGACACCTATGTTTTCAACTTTTTCGGCGATCTCCCTGGGAGAAAATGCGTCAGAACCAAATATTGCATTCATAAAACTACACTCAATGTATCCTGCATAAAGATACAGTATACAGCGTGCCGGCTTCTCTAAAAAAGAACAGCCTCCATCCCGGGATCCATGCTGATCATGAATCAAGGGATGGAGGCTATTGCTATCAAACCCCGGCTATATGTCGGGGCATGACCATTTGTATGTTTCTAAAAATTGACCTGCGCCTGCATACGCAACAGGCTTCCTTCCTGTTGATTGACGGGAAGTGCCCCATCTTCAAAACGTCGGTCAGATATAGTGTACATCGCTACAAACTCAAAGTTTTTATTGAGTTGCCATTCCAGTCCGATCTCAAGTTCCTTGACGTCATAACTCCTGGCATCTTTCTCATGCTTTTTACCACCATCATAATATTGGTAACGTACAAAGGGTATCAACACCGCCTTGTCGAGATCCAGTTTATAGTTGACCATTACATAACCACCCTTGAGATCCTGTGTCTCGATCGAGTCAGTAACCGGATTATATTCCGGTCCTTTGCCGATATTATACTCTGCCTGGAAACCAAAAGGCTTAGGATACATAATGAGGCTGGCTGCAACACGCTCATCTGCATAGGTGGCATCAACATTGGTCTTGACACCTGAGGTAATCTGGTCTTTAGGTATGGTAAATTTCCCTGTGTACGCCTGGACACCTGGTTCAAAAATCTGTCCCTTCCATTCGAAAGGATAGGTCACACGGCCTACAACATGTAGATTATCATTCAACTCAGGCTTGTTGGCCGTCTGTCCGTTATAGACTCCGAAACCTACGATACCATAATCACCGCTACCCTTGAGACCATCACGCACCAGACTTGAAAACATGGCCCTCTTTTCCTTTGGAGCCCAATAGAATAAAGCTGCAAGATCTCGCTCATTGGAAAGCGCACTGTTCAATGGATCACTACGATCGAGTGGAAGCCTGTTCTGGCTGGATTGCAGGATTTCAAATCCATAAGGGATTTTACTTTGACCCAGTCGTAACCTGAATTCATTATCGTTGTCAAAACCGATATCAACATAGGCATCCCGCAGTTGAGCGAAATGCAAACTTGTCGAACTGGCTGCACTTGCAAAATCGGGCTGGATATAGACGTAGATCTTCTTTGTGATCTGACCGTAGAGGATGACGCGCATACGTCGGATGAAGAGGCCGCCATCTTCTCCCCATGACTTGTCACATTGTTCGCACTTCAGTTGGTCATTGGTTTCTAATAGTCGGTTGTAGCGTACCTGCATGTATCCGCGGATCTGCAGGTTGTCATACCAGTGCACTTTTTTAGCGACGGGTTCTTCAGGTTTTGGTTCGTTAGGGACCTGGGCACCTGCATAAAATAGCGTGCAGGCAAAAACAAATACGAGGAGTATTCGGGCATTATTCATGATCGATTGCATTAGATTGTATGAAATAATTCCAGGATGATGACCTTTGTCAACAGCCATTTGCTATCGTTCAATCGTGCAACATCGGCATTGCAAAATCGCTTGTGATAACGCCGCAAAGATACATTAATGCGTAAGCGGCCAAGGGTGTGTCAATGGCTGAGCTAAAGGGATACAGGAGAAATCCGTTTTGTGAATCAGGGTGTATTCAACTTATGACAGCTTGCCTTTGCAGAAGGGCATGCATATATAATGTTCAATTTCAAGACATTAAAACGCCGGGGTGCTTTGGGGCATCTGAATGACAACGATGACCACCGATTGTGTTTGTAAAGTCTGTGTAAACTGGGCCATCAATTTAATTGTAAAATGTATATCAATGTAAATACAATTTTACATCACGCCCCGGTAAATGTGATTGGAATTCAAGTCTTCAAATATTCCGTCTTAATCACATGCCCTATTGTATACATCGCCTCGCCATAGGTCTCAATGCCATGTCCGACCTCTGGAAAGACCTTTACCAATTTCAGGGTCTTGATATGTTTTCTTGCATTGTCGATAGATCGCCGGTAAGGAAACAACAAATCCTTTTCGCCGATCAGGAGGTAGGTGTCCGCTTTCACTTCAGCCAACTGGGTATCCATATAATAGGGCTTCTGCGTTCGGTCCTTATACCTGGAAATGGCAAACACTTCATAATCGATCAGCATCTGTTCTCCGAATGCTGAAAGTTGATGATTGGGCTTGCAAAAGACTGCTTTGTCCAGGAACTTCGAGACATTGGCAGGCTTTGGAGAAATAATGGGCAGGAGATTATAGTAGAGATTATCCCATGTCATCGAAAATGGCTGCAGGCAACCGGGGTTGAGCAAGAAAGCGGCTTTGATTTTTTCCGGGTGGGTTATCGCCAGTTTCATGCAGATCAATCCGCCAAAAGAAGCACCGGCCACAAAAGCACGCCGGATGTTCAATTTATCCATGACTTCCGCCGCCCAGTGGCCGTAATCCAGCGACTTGATATCCGGTGTATTGCCATCGCTGGGATTAGGCAGTCCGTTTGTCTCCACCATAAATATCCTCAGTGGATGAAAAATATAATCGAGGCCGCGGTCAAAGTCCCAGATGAGGGGTGTCGTCCTGGCTCCGGGGAAAATGACAAGTGTATCCAGTGATTCATCGTGGGTGTTCAGACCCCAGACATGTGTTTTTCCAAGTGCGGTCTCGAGGAGGATGCGGTCGTATTTCCGGTCATTGGATTCTTCGAGTTTGTGCACCCAGGCATCAAACCATGCGAGGTCATTTTGAGGGGATTTGAAGCGGGATTTGCGGGAGATTTTCAAGGAAATTTGAGGAATTTGTGGTTTTTTATAATAATCTGATTATCAATTCATTATCTACGACAGTGTGGCACACCTAGGTGTGCCACAC
>DATHZY010000607.1:0-3218 GCA_035458325.1 Saprospiraceae bacterium
AGCCTATGAGCGCCGGCTTCGTGCAGGAAAAGGTATAAAGAATAAAAACGGCAAGGAGTATAATGAATCTGCTGTGTATGGTCATAAAACTATCCGTGTTTCGATAGAACTGGTGTTAATTCATCAGCTCTTTATAGAAATCGAAATATGCCTTCAGTAAGTTGTCTTCCTCCTGGTAATCGAGCATTGGCTTCTTGGAGGCTTTTGCTTCCTTGGCAAGAGAAGCTTCCAGTTTTTCTGTACCCTGGATTAAGGCATCTGAATAGGCAATCGCTCCCTTGTGGAGATTAACGCCATCAGCACCGTTTTGGTATGCCAGAAGGTCCTTAGGCTGAAGATTATTGATGGAAGCCTTGGTAAAGAAATCCTTGTTAAAATTGGATTCGAGGCTCTCATTGTATAGGGAAGTAACAATCTTGCTTTTCTTGAAAAGTGGATCATCCTTGTAGGCAGTCCTTAGGTAAAAGGGCACTAAGGAAGTCATCCAGCCATGGCAATGTACGATATCGGGCGCCCAGCCAAATTTGCGAACTGTCTCCACGGCTCCTTTGCAAAAGAACACCATGCGGTCCTGGTTGTCATCAAAGAGCTTGCCGGCCTGGTCTTCAAACATGAATTTCCGCTTGAAAAACTCCTCATTGTCCAGGAAATAAACCTGGAGGCGTGCACCTGGCAATGAAGCCACCTTGATGATCAACGGATAATCATCGTCATTGATGATGATGTTCATTCCCGACAACCTTACCACCTCATGCAATCTGTGTCTGCGCTCGTTGATGCTGCCAAAGCGAGGCATTAACACCCTGATCTCCATACCGTTGTCCTGGGTGTACAGCGGCAGTTTTTTTAAAATTTCTGAAATTTCTGTAAGATCAGTATAGGGTGACATTTCCTGCGTAAGGAATAGCACGCGTTTCTTAATGCTCATTATTACGATATCCTAAGGTCATCAAATGGTATGCACCTGAATGAGCCCTTTCGGCTCAAAGGGCAGCAAAGATAGCTATTAATTAGCGAAAACCATTGGAGAGTCCAATATTAAACACCTGAAAATCAGCCCACTTTGATAAAAATAGGCGGTCGGCGTGAAAATGGTATATGTAAAAATCTATCAATCAGTAGATTAAAAGGAAAAGTGGGATTTGAATTCCAGAAGTTCTTCCTCAAAGGTGGCTGGGTTCAACTGGACCTGTGACCATATCCTCGAGGGCAGTGCAGTGATCATGTCTTTCATCTTGATATTGAAGTTGGCATAGATGATATCCAGCCCGGGGTACAAAGCCTGCACTTTGGAGGCGATTTCATTGATGGTGAGGTTGTGCTCCACGACATTATAGATACCCGAGGCCACCTGCCCATCGACAGCCTTGGTGGTAACAGCGGCCAGTTTGTCCACATGGATAAAGCTCCGGTGCTGGTCTCCGGTACCATTGATAGTGATCTTTCCGAGGAAGTTGGCTTGAAAAAGAAAGCGGTTTACCACCGCATCAATCCGGTAAGATGGATTATAGCCATAGACATTGCCTGAACGTAGGATGATCACTTCTGTATCTCTGCTGAGTACACTGATCTGCTTTTCTCCATCCCATTTTGATCTCCCATAGAAAGAATGTGGGTTAGGGACTATATCCTCATTGACCGGCACCGGATGGTCTCCATAGATAGAGATGCTGCTCATATAGATCACTTTGGATACCGATGATTTTTCGATGGCATAGGCAAGCTGCG
Source organism: Saprospiraceae bacterium (assembly GCA_035458325.1). GTDB lineage: Bacteria > Bacteroidota > Bacteroidia > Chitinophagales > Saprospiraceae > Opimibacter. Next base: position 1,729 of record DATHZY010000607.1, read on the forward strand.
CCGTCCCCCAGTGGTTGACCTGGTCAAACGAGTGCGCATCTGCGTCCGCAAAGGGGGTCGTGACCCTGGCAGCCAGATGTACTACACAATCGATCCCCTCCAGCGCCTTTTGCAGCGACCTTCCGTCCAGGATATCCCCCTGGATCAGTTTGACAGGCTTGTGATCAAATTTGGCTTCTGTAAAGAAGCTGAAATTCCGTCTCGACAGGTTGTCATAGATCGCTATGGAATGGACGTTGCCGATATCCTCGAGTAGCTGCTTGACGACGCTGTATCCGATATAGCCGGCACCACCGGTGATGAGTATTTTCATATGAGTTGTGAGTTGTGAATTGTGAGTGAGAAAGTTGTCTAGCGTCTGGCCTCTGCGTGTCTGGCATCTGATCTCAACCGCTATTCCTCAGCCTCAGCCTTTGCCTCAGCCTTTCATCCAGCCTTCGCCTCTTTTTATGCCTTCGCCTTTACAAATTCCGTTTGTATCCCACATTCCTCCTTCGACATCCCGGCCCATCGGCCCTGTCGTGCGCCGGTGGATTCCTGGAAGGAGCGGGTGCAGGGCATGCATCCGATACTCAGGTAGCCTTGTGCTTCGAGAGGATGTTCGGGAAGGTTGTGTTCTTTACGGTATTCCCAGATCATTTTGGAAGTCCAATCAAGCATCGGATGGTACCGCAACTTTCCATCCGCCAGGGGTTCTTCTTCGAGGAGGGTGGCTCTGAATTTGGTTTGATCCCTGCGTACACCATTGATCCATACATCATGTTGTGCGATGACGGGTTCCATCGGCAGTACTTTGTTGAGATAACAGCAATGATCCGGATTGTTGACAAAGAAAAATTTGCCCTGGTCATCGCGCTGTCCTGATTTGGACACTGGTGATGACACATCGATGATATTGAGTCCCATCAGTTCTGCGATCACATGGCGAAAGGCCATGGTCTCCGGAAAGTGAAATCCGGTATTGAGAAAATAAACCGGGGTCTCTGGTTGGAACCTGCTGATGATATGCAATAAGGGCAGGCTATGGGACTGGAATGACGAACTCACAAAGGCTGAGAGACCAGCGGATTTGTATCCATCCAGTTTTTCGCCGATACGATCGATGAGTGTTGAAATGCTTGATTCTGCCATAAGGAGGCAAAGGTAGGGGATAAAAGAAGTGAAAAATGAAAAGTGAAGAGTGAAAAGTTGCGTCCAGGAGATTTGAAGTCCCCTTCAGGCGATGTGCTGAGCAAAGACGAAGTGGGATTTAGGGGCAAAAGAAGATTCATTTTACATCTGGCTCAAACTCCAGCACAATCGAATTCATACAATACCGCTTGTACGTCGGAGGAGGCCCGTCATCAAACAGATGTCCTAAGTGAGAGGCACACCTTCCGCAATTGACTTCGATGCGTTCCATGTTATGTGAAAGATCTTCTTTGTAGGTGACGGAAGTAGTACGTATTGTTTCAAAAAAACTTGGCCATCCACATTCGCTCGCAAACTTT
>DATHZY010000608.1:0-2285 GCA_035458325.1 Saprospiraceae bacterium
GATTTGGTGAGACCTGGATGAAATAATCAGCCGTAATAGAAGAAGTACTGACCATGGTTGAAACGGTCACGGTATCCGTGATGGTGCACCCTGCGCTATCCTTTACGGTGATTATGTAATCACCGGGTTCCAGCATTGTAAAGAAAGAATCCTGGACAAAAACTCCTTCCTGGATGCTGTAGGATAGCGGGCCGATGCCCCCGGAAGCAGTGATATGTATCTCACCAACGTCTCCACCTATCGCAGGTTCTGTTGTGATCAACGCTTGCAGGTTACAAGACAGGATTTCAAATGTTGCGCTAGCCTGGCATCCTGCATCATCCTTAGCGACCATGGTATACACCCCAGGTTCGAGATTTTGAAATGAGTTGCCGGCCTGGAAAGTCTGGCCGTTATCAATGCTATAGACCACTTCACCCAAGCTATTACTTGTTTCCGCTATAGCGATGGCGTCACCTGCACCTGGTGTGGATTCATGCTCTACCCCCACCTGGAGTGTAAACAGGCATTGGGCCGTAAGGCAAAACTGGTTAGTGGATTGTGATCCAAAATTTGGTTTAGGCAGGTCAGCGATAAGCACTCCCAGTTCATTGTAGATTTCATAATCTCCCTTGACTCCCTGCGCAGACATGCCATCGCCAAAGGCATCGTAGACGATAAACGTGTAGCATTCCTCCGGGTCCAGACAGAACTGTGAAGTATACGTATTTTGTTGTTCAGCAAATGGTCCATCTGATGCGATTACATTATTTTCATCATCCAGGAGTTCCCAGGTAGTTTCGGAAGGAAAATTATCGGTTGTAAAATTCAGGAACACATTCTGGCCTTCGGGATGAGCGGTCAGTAGCCATGTGGGTTGATTGTTCGAAGGCACTTCATCCGCATAGATATAATTTACGGTATCTACATTGATCGAAAACTGGTTTTCCCCTTCACTGATCCTGGCAGAAAAATCAGCACTTGTTTCTTCTCCAAATGCCAGGGCCCCGGTCCACGAAATAGTATCAACAGGTGTGCCGGACAAATATAAGGAGTAGACAAAGTGCTTGACCGTATCAAGTCCCGTATTCTTTACACGCAAAGAAATCACTGCGTCTTCTGAACAAACTATTGTGGCATCCCCTTCCACCACATATTCGAGCGCGACATCCCTGAGTCCGAATTTAGTCACCATAAAGGTGAGCGTGTCATTTCGCTTATTGCCATCGTTGTCCAGGAAGGTAGCAATGCGAAGAGGATAGGTTCCTGCCGCCAAAATATCAAAAGGAGTACTAAACGTAAATGCTAATTCCTCATCCACCGGTAAACTGTCAATATCTGCGATCTCAGTGATCCATTCACCATGATTAAACTGGTAGCCCAAAGGAAAATCGAAAACGGTAGTCAAGCCACGATTGAAAACACTGAAACTCACCTGTTGTGCTCCCAGCGTTGCGTCATTGACCGGTGACAGAAGGCTTAATGGGAAGATATCAATCGTATCCCTGCTTGCAGCAAAGGCTACGATCCTGGTTGCCCAGGTATTATCAGATGGCAGATATTCTCCGGCAAACCAAAACGTTGATTCATCAGCAGGGTCTACAGACATAGAAAAATAATCACCATAGCGATCAAATCCCTGCGAGCCTGAGCCGGAGACAAATTCATATTCTGTAAACGTCATGACCCCGGCGGGATCGCCTGCATATCTGCCTGTATACCGCAATGATGGATGTTTGTTTGGTCCGGATACCGCATATCCCAGTCCAATACCACCCTGTCCATCTAAGGCAATGGAAGGCATGAAACGGTGTATTCCATCGTCAGAACCCACTGTGCCTTCCTGGAATATATGCCAGTCCTCCGTGGAGGTTTTCCTGAATTCAATCCACCTGATTCCTGCGACATCGTCACCTGTGACGTCCACCATGAACGCCATTACAAACGCCTCATGGGTTCCGAAGTTCCTGTATTGGGCTTTATTGCATATGATCCATTCAGCACCGTCTATTCCCTGTCCATTAGGTTGCGGGATACAGGAAAACCCACCCGTATTTTCTTGCTGGCAACCATCCGTATCATATGGAGAGGTCGGTATGGATATTTGCTCAATATTAGAGTTAGCTGAATTATTCCAATCTATATTGATTTTATGAAATACAATTTCATCCGTCGATGTCGTACCCCAATCATCATCGTTAAGTTTTACTACTATGCCCGGACTCCCTGCTGGTGGTGGAACTAATCCATCCCAATCAACGGGTTGGCCCACTTCAAAAGATATGCCTCCGATTTTCGGAACTGTC
>DATHZY010000609.1:0-4460 GCA_035458325.1 Saprospiraceae bacterium
GCTAATTGTGTAAACTGACGCTCTTCGCCAGCTGGCTCAAAGTTCATCCTCCCTTGCATCTGTTCGAAGGTTCCGAAAAACTCAAGGTCCTTCCATTTAACAAAACCATTGATCATGAAGGTGCTCACCTTGTTATTCACGACTGGTAAAAAGCGACCTGAATCTTTGTTGTTCTCAGGTGAACTTGGGCCGATACCTGAAGGTACACCATCTACAATCTGAAGGGAACGAGCCTGCTCCATCACCATGGAGTAGTGTGAACCTGCGCGGTCACCTAAATACAGACTGTTCAATTCACTGCCCGCATTGCTATAGGCTGATGCCGATAAGCGGAAGCGCAGATCATTGATCGTTTTATCATAAGAGGCCTTAAACAGGAACGAAGGCTTCCGTTGGAAAGGATCACTAAACCCTGGAGGTGGTACCGGAGATAAAGGTTCTACTTCACCATGTACTTGTCCGTTGGTAGCTCCGGCCATGACGGTCAGTCCCTTTAATGGAAAAAGATAGACTTCACCACCGATTTCGGTGGTCCATGCATCCAATACGAGGTTTTCAACAAACGGATTGTAGATACAGTTACCTGCATCACTTCTGCGGAAATGCATGTCGCCATAGTTAGGTACAAACTCGCCCAACTTTACTCTCACATATTTACTGAACCATTCCGGATTGCCTAACATCGGTAGTTTATCAATCTGGAGGTATCCGCCTTTCACCCAAAACTCAGGGTGGTGACGTGTGGACATATAGGTCTCCACACTCAACCGGATACCGTCAGCTAACTGCACATCCATATTGAGATTGGCCATCGCTGTTGTAAAGCCATTCAGCTTGGCTGTAGTGGTGTCGCCATCTTCATTTGTCCCTGCTCCAAAAAGGAGGTTTTTATTGACAGGGTTTTCCGGGCTTTCTGGAAAATAAACCGCCGCATTTGAATGGGTGATCATTTGGAAATCCTGGGTGAAGGCAGCACCAAATCTTATTTTGAGTCCATCGAAAGCGGGTTGTTCATCCCACTTGGAGGGTTCAAAAATGTTAATACCGGTCTGGTCCCATGGCCGGAAATACTGGATGGCTGGCTGTTGCGCCATTAAGCGGCCTGCCATTACCAGGCAGGTCAACACGAGAAGAAACTTGAGTTTTGTCAATGTGGTATGCATATCAAAAAGTTAAGGATGAGGAAATTATGATTTAAATTGAAATGTAAAATCGAGGGAAATATCATCACCGGTCTTCATAAAACCGAGGAAGCTGGGTGGTTCGACATTGAAATCCGTCATTTTTAGTTTTTTAACACCTACACAGGTAATTGTTTCGTCGGAATTCATAACCCAAAGGACTTCCAACGTAATTGGTTTGGTCACTCCGGCAATCGTGAGATTACCTTGCGCAACTACTTTATACCTGTTGGGTTGTACTTCTGACACTGTTGCGGAATTCATCTTGAAATGAATTTCCTTGTGTTGATCTGTCTTCAGCGCTTTGTAAGCGGTTTCATTCAATTTCTTTTTTTCACTTTTCAAATTCTCAACAGGCAGTGTAAAACTCAACCCGGTCAGCGATTGGAGTTTGTTGGTGCCTTCCGCCATTTTAAACTTGGCATCGATGTGGAACGTGCCATTCATGTCCCAATCATGCATAGTTGAAGTGCCCGAGAGTTTCATTGTGCCTGCACAGGCGGTAATGGATTTGATGTTTTGGGCAGATAAGCTCGTGGCATACAGCCCAGTGGCAACTAACAGAAGTTGCAAAAAAGCCCAATTAACGGTTTTATTCATTTTAAAAAATTTTGGTGTGAATATTTCATTTCTACTTTATGTGACCTGGTATAGTGCCGGCAGCCAATTGGCTGGACTGGAACATCAGGATTTTACATTTCTACGTCATGGTAAGTCCTTTGATTACCTTCCGTGGCTATGTATGCCCTCGACTGAAATTCTGACCCCCGGCTTATAAGATGGAATGACGAAACAGGCGATTCGTCAGATTCGGGAATATCGACCCGATGCAGCAAACGCCGCCGATGCCTCGAAGAAATGGCGCTCTTCTGTATATATTATAATCTAAGTCCCCAAGACGGAAAGTAGAAAGTTTGTTGCGGCCTAAAACAACTTTCCGAAGTTGAAAATTGGGAAAGGTCAATTGCTTGCTTGAAGGTGCCTTCAATTGACAGAGTGGTGGGTGGATTTCCAATGTTGTCATTTGAATATTGTGCAATGGGTAAATCGAGAATGCGATACATCGAATAGCCTTCAACAAATGCAACCATTGTCTGAAGTTTTTCCTTTGTTCCGAATATCTCAAATGTAATAAAATGTATTGTATCTGACAAATATACCTGGTTGCCTTAAGGAGGGGTATCACATCTTGATGTGATGCAGGGGCATAAAGTTATTTTAAAGTCAGGTCGGGCTGATACAGAAAGACCTGTCCACTATGCATTCCATCCGCAACCGGAGACAATCTTCCCGCTCAGCTTTTAATAAACCTGCAGGTATATTCCTTGCCCTCCAGCAGGTACACGCCGATATACATCCCCTTCTGCAAATAGCTCAGGTCATTGAGACTGATGATATCATGGGATACCGTGCAGTAATGGGCATTGATCAACTTTCCTTCAAGACTATAGATTTTCACCGTAACCGATTGTCCATTTGCATTGTCCACATAGATCTTCATTTCACTATCAACCGGATTCGGATACGACCTCTGGCCCGGAGCATTGTCTATTTGGGGTGTAGCTACAGGACTTTCCTGATAGACCCGGACATAGTCTATTTCCATTGCACTCTGTGTAAAGCCGGGGTCAATCACAGGCTGGATAGCGACATTGAGCAAGAGATACTGGTCTGCATCAAATGGCCAGGTGGTGTTATCCTTTACCAACGGGTTGTAGGTGTAGTGGATATTCCCATCCACACTGAAGACTAATTTTTCGGGTGTCCAAATTAATGTGTACACGTGAAAATCACTTGAAGCCGTTGGAATAGTCTGTCCACCCAAATAAACGGTACCCCCAAAACTCGATGGAGTATGGATCGCACTCTGCACATAATTCTGATTGGTACCCCAATGCTCCATGATATCTATTTCACCACATGCGGGCCAGCCGGTGGTTCCATATCCTTGCGTGTCCCAGTAACCTCCGTTTTCATTGATATTCTTTCCGAGTGTCCAGATCGCCGGCCAGGTACCCACCCCGAAAGGAAGTTTTGCCCTGACTTCTACCTTGCCATATGTAAATGTAAACTTCGAATTCAACCTGGCTGACGTGTATTGCTTAGTATATCCCTGATCTGTAAAGGATTCTTTCTTTGCGATGATCTTCAGGATGCCATCTTCAACAACTGCATTCGCTGTCCGATTGGTGTAGTGTTGTATCTCTCCGTTATACCAACTGCCGGGTGTAGGTAATTGTGTCTGGTGGAACCATTTTCCATCGTCAATAGGGCCATTGGTTTCAAATTCGTCTGACCACACCAGGTTATCATACACCGGATCTACCGGAAGGGTGCCATCATAATGAATATCATCTATCAATGCCCGTACATGATCATAGTTGTTTTCTCCATTGACCTGGATCAGGATCCTGTTGAAATCAGTGCGTTGTGTCGGAGGAAGTGAGTTGTTGTCCAGGTTGATATAGTCATCCTCTTCAAAATCAAAGGTGACGGTTTGCCATTGGTTGAGCAAGATAGGCTTGATGATTTCACTTTGAGTGATCCATGGTTGATTTAAGGTGCCATCCTGCAGCTTGAGCGAGACCTGATTGGTTTGATTTCCGGTCAGTCCGTCGGAAGGCACGTAGATCTTTATTGAAAAGGTGTGGTTGGTAGATAGATTAAAGTTGTTACCCACATCAAATCCCACATTGGCATACTGGCCACCGACATCGCCATATTCCATCACTGTCTCTGAGGTGTTGATGCCCAGGGGAAAAGGATTGGCCAGGGCAGTATTTATATTGCAATTATCACCGTACCAGGTGGTGATGGTTCCATTGCCTTCAAAATCATCCTGCACGGCCTGGGCACTGGAAATCAAGGGAAGATATAACAGCAATAAGGCAAGAGAGAATAACTTAAGCATCTGCAGGTCGTTGAATGGAAGGAATTAGAGGGAGTAAAATACAGGAAAATGGAATAACGAATGACAAATAACGAACAGGGAAGTAAAAAGTAGAAGTGAAAAGTTGAAGGTATTGTATGTAGATTGATAATCCTTTACTTATTACTTCTACTTCGATCGATATTTGATATTTGATATTTGATATTCGCCATTCGATTTTTCCTCTTTTTTTTTGCCCTCGCTTATTGCAGCTGCGCCAATAAACGATCCCTGTGTTCTCCAGTCACATGTTTCTGCGAAACATTGTGCTTACGAAACCCCGGGATGTAGGGTGTTTTGCCCTCGTCCGTACTGACGATCCCTGTTTTCTCCAGTCGTTCGTTTCTGCG
>DATHZY010000610.1:0-8193 GCA_035458325.1 Saprospiraceae bacterium
CGACCAGTGTTAAGCCTTCTCCCTTTTTTTCGTACAGGATAAACCACCGCCTCAAAAACCCCGGCGAAACCTACCTGGTAAGGTTGAAAAATGCTGATTGAACATATCACAACATTTATTCAACTTTTTTTACAGTTTTGGTCAAGGTTTTCCAGGCAGGGCTTTTCTCCTTGAGCCCCTGCTTTGAAAATCAACCGGAAAAATAAACTGGAGTGTATATTTTTAAATCCATAAAACCAGTTTTGTCATTTTGCATTGATGCATTGCATGATAAAACCAATAATTCCAAAAGGGAGAGACGGATATAGCGCGGATTAGTGATATGTTTATCTCCTCAATATATTCTTAAATTCAATAGTATGACAAGAAGACTATCCCAGTGGTTTACCATCATCCCACCCGTCTCTGCCCAGGGAATGGCCAATGCAGTCTATAATGGAGAATACCAGGGTGTCGAGGATCCTATCGGACAAGGACGAATCGGAGCGACCTACCTTGTCAGGGTAATCAGCGCTACAAAACTGGAAGCACCCAATCCGCCTTTTACAGAAGGCGAAGATTTTGATGTGGAGGATTAAAGACAACACGCATTCAAAATCAGCCTGCCAGAAGTCCCACAAGAATCATCACCACGCAACTCATGAACCGGATGGACATTCATGCTGTGATACACGGCTATGCTGCATCACTGCCTGATCCTGTCATTGACTTTTACAAGGCCCGGAAAGACCGGTCTTTCCGCGAAAAGCTTATTACCCTTGAAACCGGATTACTTGAATGTCCTGCCCACCTGCCGGAACAGCACTACTTTAAATATTTGTTCCTCGGACTTTGCCATTATTACCTGCAAAAGCCATCCTATGTAAACTATTTGAAGCGGGCAACCACGACAGGTTTGTTTCCGGAATTGCTACCCATGGTTATGTCGCTGGTTCATGAACAAATCATAGCCGAACGAATACTGGTGATTATATCTTTTGATCCTGAAGAAAATATCCGATTTGAGGATCTCCGTAGCATCCATACGAATATCACCGTAGTGGTGGCAGCAGATGATTTTGATCCGATTGCTATGCTCAAATCCTGGGGAACCTATGATCAGGTATTTATAGCCGGTCATGGCGAGCACAAAAGCGAGACCTATGAAGGGCATGTCAGGCTGGGGCGTAAGTTGCTCAAGCCAGGGATGATTGCTGACACCGTGATGGCTGATGCAGCGCTGCCCACTGTGCTGGGCATTTTTACTTGCGGCGAAGCTTTCTATTCCATGGAGGCCAGGGATCACTTTGATTTCTTTATCACGGATCACCAGAGTTCTGTCACCTCATTTGTCGAGATGTTTCTATACGGGTACCTTATTGATTATTCCAGGTACCATAATATTCCCCATGCCTTCCAGGCCGGAAGACGGGCTACGATCTTCCAGGCTAAAAGTGATCCGACCTTCAAGATATTTGCCAGAGGTGTTAAATTGCAGGAATGAAACGATGGCAACTCTTTATACTTATTTGTCTCTTTCCTATAGGAACTCTCCCGGGACAGACAAAATATAAAGGGTTCTCATCTATCACCGTTTCGCAAAACTCAAACCATTATTTGTTCCAGTCTTCAAATGATCAGGTTTTTATTGCTTCCTATGATGGGTTGAATATTTTTGACGGACAGCAGATGAAGACCTACCGGCCGTTAACACACCATATGGCAGGCAACAGCATGTCAAGTCCTTTTTTTGAAGACACGGCCGGCATAGTTTGGTTTACGACGACAGAGGCTTTGCACTATTACAACCCGGTAACAGACAGCATCGACTACATATTTATGGTTTCTTCGAAAGGAGATACCCTGCATCTCGAGCATGCGGCATTTCATCTTTCCGGTAATATACTCTACCTGAGTGCTGACAAGGAAGTGTTCCTGTATGATGTGATCAAACGCACGATTAAAGCGATCTATCCGGTCGATTTTTCGAATGATTACATTTTTGCTGTCATCGAAGAACGGAGTGATACTATATTTTTTGGGGCGAATAATAAAGGATTTGCTGCCTATGCTTTGCGCAATGGGCAACCTGCATTTCTATATCAAAGGCAGGGCTATTACACGTCCCTATGCTTGACAGCGTCAAAGCAATTATGGCTTGGAGAAAGGAATGGCAAGATCCTGCGGATAGATCCTCAGCAGGGTAATGTACTTTTTGAATTTCCATTATCCAGCGAACGCATAACGAGTATCGTGGAAAAGTCTGCGGATAAATTGCTGGTGACGATCACCTACAATGATCTTGTTGAATTTGATCTTAACAGGCAGATGGTCACAGACAGGTATAAGCCACAGCGAATGGGTACTAAGGAATCCGTGGACTACCTCATCACATCCTATCTCAGCAGGGATTCCACCTTATGGCTGGCTGGCGGAAGCCAGGGTGTTTTCTTTTGTAATTTACTGAAATCCAAATTTCAACATTTCCTGAATACAGGGGATGACCAGAAACAAATTAATATTACCGGCATCATTCCGATCGAACACCATCGCTACGTCATCTTTACACGCAGGTATGGAATCCTATTGATCAATGAAAATGGAGAAGTGCTCCATCACTGGACGGAGTTGCCGGGGGGGATTAGTTATTTTACATCGATTGCTGCCGCACCGCTCAATGAGCATGAGCTTATTTTTAACTATAATCAGGAATTGTATTTGCTGAATCTTCATCACCAGCATATCACCAAGGCAAATCTTCAGCACACATATCCCCAACTCTTTTTTGATCAGATCGATCAGCTGAGCAATGGTAAGGTAATTGCTAGTTGCAGGGACAACCTGTTGCTTGAAATTCAAATGAAGGATAATAAGCTTACGCTACAACCTTATGGAGCGTTGGAAGGACACTCCATTTATACTGAATCATTTAAAAGTGACCTGGAGGGCAACCTGTATGTCAGTAATAACGAAACATCTGTGCTGGTGCTGGCACCGACGCCGAATGGGGACAATCATAAATTTTCCCATGAATTACCCATAGTTGGTGGTTTAACCAGCTTATATGAAACACATGATAAGCAGGGTATTTATTTCACAAATAGCAATGGGCTCTTCTTTGTGCCTAAAGGAACAAAGGACATCGACCATATTCTTGATCAGGATTATTTGCTGAATCAAACTATTTATGCTGTTATTGAGGATAAGCAGGGAGAACTTTGGCTTGCGACCAATAGTGGTATTCTGAAGTATTCACCAGAAACAAGGAAGGTTAAAACATATTCCATTTTTGATGGTGTCCAGGCAATGGAATTTAATTCTCACGCGTATCTCGAAACAGCAGATGGCCACATTTTCTTCGGGGGTATCAATGGGTTAAACTACTTTCATCCGGATCAGATTCACTCTTCTACCAAAGAAGCACCTGTGTATATCCGGGGAGTTAAAATAAATGATGAAATTGATTCCACGATTTTAGTTCCTCAGTTCAGGGATAGTTATGTGCTCCCTTATAAGCGGAATACGATTTCTTTTGATTTTCATGCCATTGATTATGCAGATCCGAATGCGACGCGTGTCAAGTATCAGTTGGTGGGCGTGGATCCTGAGTATGTAGAATCACAAAGCGCAAAGGGCTTTGCCAGATATGCTAATCTTCCCCATGGCTCCTATACGTTATTGCTGCTGGGCGCCAATGCTGATGGTCATTGGAATGAAACACCGAGAGTAATAGAGATCATTGTAAATCCGCCTTTTTATCTGACGTGGTGGTTTATTACGCTGTGTGTATTATTGGCTATTGGGATCATTTATGGGGCGGTGCGCATGTATTATCAACGCCAACTTGAAAAGAGAAACCAGATAGTCCGCGAACAGGCTCTGATCATCGAAAAACAAAAGGCAGTCGAGTATGAACGGAATCGCATAGCTTCGGAAATGCATGATGACCTGGGTTCAGGATTGACGACCATACGATATCTCAGCGACAAGGCGCTGAAGCAGGCCAGGGATTCAAACGAGACCGAACAGATCAAGCGGATTTCAGAACACAGCAAGAGACTGGTGCGCAACATGTCCGAGATCATCTGGGCGATGAACTCCCGTTTTGATACCGCCGACAATCTGGTCGGTTACCTTCGCAGGTATGCATCCGAATACCTTGAGGAGCATCAGCTTCCTCTCAGGTTTGTCTCCGGAGTGGAACATTTAGATCAGGTGTCCATGGGCGGGGAAAAGCGGAGAAATGTATTTCTCGTGTTTAAGGAGATGCTCCACAACACCGTAAAATACTCCGGTGCGGAACGCCTGGAAATTGAAATCACAACGAATCATCAATTAATCATCCATATTACCGAAATCGGTGGTAAGGGATTTGATCCTGATTTGGCTCTTGAAAGGGGGAATGGGATTTTTAATTGTAAAAAACGCATGGATTCTGTTGGCGGAGAACTTATCTTTGAAAAAACAGCCGAAGCCATGCATATCCATATCATAGTCCCCGTAAAGCCAGAAGCCGGTGCCTAAGATAAAGATGGCTGTGCTGGAGGATCTGAAGGATGTCGCTGAGTATCTCAGGGAGATCTTTAATGAAGAGGACGACATGGAATGCCATCAGGTATACTTCAATGCTGAAGATGCCATGCTATTCCTCCCACAGCAACCGGTGGATATCCTGATCGTGGACATCGGATTACCCCGTGCCAGTGGAATCGATGCTATTCAGTTTTTGCATAAGTACTGTCCGGCCATGCAGTTTTGCATGTTTACGGTCTATGAAGATGACGATAAGATTTTCAATTCCCTGCAGGCAGGTGCCAAAGGATATATCCTCAAAGGTGCCGAAGTAGACAAGATCCTTGCAGCCGTCCGCGAACTTCACGGTGGTGGTTCACCGATGAGCCCCAGCATCGCCCGCAGGGTCCTTGACCAGTTTCAGAAAATGCAGGTCAGTCGTACGCATACGGTACTCCCCCTGTCTCCCCGGGAACAGGAGATCCTCCAACATCTGGCGAAAGGTTTACTATACAAAGAAATCGGCGAGCTCCTCAATATCACTTACGGCACCGTCACGCAGCATATCCACAAGATCTACGACAAGCTCCAGGTCTCTAACCGGACAGAAGCGATTAATAAATTGAAAGGCTAAGACTAACACTAAGGCTAAGGCTAAGGGGAGTTTGAAGTCAACAGTCCTCAGTGGGCAGTCCTCAGCCATCAGTTGGTATTCAGCAGTAACCAATCCACTCTCCGACAGATTTTAAACTAAGGTTACAGAGTTTAGTGATGGGCCCTATGGACCATCTGTTAGGTGTATGGCACCATACAACACCTCTGTTTAGAGCATTTAGTTGAATTCAAAGAATTAAACTTTCTAAACACTGTGCCCAATGGCGAAACTGTCGAACCCCTATCAACCTATCAACTCATCAACTCATCAACCATGAAGTACTTTGAGTCTGGTCTAACTTTTAGAGTACAGATTTTTCTATGACTTCATGGTAAACCCATCAACAGATCAACCCATCAACCCATCAACTTATAAACTCATAAGCCTATAAGCCTATAAGCCCCTGAGCTTATAACAAAGGTTATATAGTAGCTCCTCATAAGTCCGCTTACGTTTGGGTTCGTTTACAATCAAAACAATTGAAATCATGACATCGCACCCAACTATTGCACAAAATCAATTCCTGCATTTATTTGCAACAGCACGCTTTCTCTCCTTTACGGTGTTCGTATGTATCCTACTTGCACCATCCCTGTCGTTAGGTCAGAATTTTTACCATCCTACCAGCGGGTTCGAAGAATATGTATTGGGACCCGGCACCTACCAATATTATGATGATGGGGGTCCAAACGGTGACTACTCCCTTGATATAAATGGATCGATAATTTCCTTTTTACCCCAGGAGGGGTATTTTATTCAATGGAAGTTTATCGAATATGAGTTTGAACTCGATCCCTTTTGTACGCCGGATGATTGTTGTGACCGGTTGACCTCGTCATGGTTGCCCAATTGTAGTGATCTGTTCATCAGTGAAGATTATTGCGGCAGTTATGTACAGCCTTGTTGTGAAACCACAGCATTATGTTCAGGTGAAGGGCTTTCTTTCTCTTTTATATCAGATTTTTCAGTGGTGAAGCCTGGATGGCATATCATCATGTATGTTGAGCTGAAAGATCCGTATCATATGATATGTGGTACGCATCAGGAGTGTTCGATAGTATCAAACCTCGACTGCTCGGGACAAATAGGTGAAGAGGCTTTTTCTTGCTGGGCCTTTGGGCAATGTTCAGGACAGATAGATTATTATCCCGAATGTGATGGCAATGCCTACCCTGGCGCGGAAAGACTTTATTTGATTGATTTGCCCGAGGCTCAGGACTTGTTCTTGTCGTGTGAGTGTATTACGGATTTGTTCTTAGTTACCATATATTCATGTGAAGTTGCTGTATGCCAGAAGGCAGAAAATAACGGAGGGCAGTTTTATTTACCGGATGTGCCTGCAGGAGAGCATTTCTTAATCGGCGAATATAATTGTGGCGGTGATCTGTGTTTTTGTGATCTGCAGTTTGAATGCGCCGACCCTGGCGGACTGAACTGTGATGATGCTGATCCTGTAGAGTGCGGTGACTTTTTCTTTGATGCGAATACACTAGCTGCCGGAGCACAGAGCAACGAAAGTGATTATTGTGATAATCAGACCAACGGCTGGACGGGCAGGGAAAAGGTTTATGAATTCATTGCCCCATATACCGGGCAAGTTACAATCAACATGACCGGGTTAAGCGCGGATCTTGATTTGTTTGTACTCGAAGGATGCGATCCGTCCTTTTGCCTCGATCAGAGCCTGAATTTCAATAACGATGATGAAAGTGTGACGTTTGATGTAGTCGAAGGATCACACTATATCATCGTAGCCGATGGATATGATTTTGCTGAATCTACTTATACGATACATATCATTTGCGAAGGTGACCTGGATTGTGGTGGGGAAGAACCTATTGATTGTGGTGATGTGGTCCTCAGTTCAAATACATTTACCGATGGCGGATTCAATAGTGAAATAGATTACTGCCAGAACGGCTCCTTTGGATGGACCGGCAATGAAAGGATCTATTCTTACTATGCTGACCGGAGCCAATTGCTCACCTTGACCCTTTCACAACTGGACGACAATCTGGACCTCTTTCTTTTGGATGATTGTAACGGTAATGAGTGTGTCGCCCAGAGTACACTCCCCGGATCTTCTGATGAAGTGATCAGTATAGAAGTACAACAAGGGGAGACCTACATTATCGTCATTGATGGGTGGGACGGTGCCTTTTCAACGTATCGGCTGGAAGTCCTATGTGACCCATTACGCTGTACAGATTGTGGCAACTGTTTCACGTATACCATCTTTGACAAGGGGATAAACTCAGATGTAACCTGTCACCCTAAATATATAGACTGCGGTGCGGATCAATACCCCTCCACAGACCATCAATTCCAATGGACAGTTGACGGAATAGTCCGCTCCACAAAATATAGCCCCACTCTTTCACTGGAAAATGGAAGGAAATCTAAAGTTTGCCAGATCGTGAAGTATCTCAATGTTGAACAATACAGATGTTGTTGGGATATAACACCTGCATCCGGATGTCAAAAAGCACCGTTGGCGCATGTCGCAGTCACGGGAGAGTGGCCGTTTTATGATGCTGTACTGGATGCCTCAAAGTCTGATAACGGGCAGAAGTATTTCTGGGATTTTGGAGATGGTACCATGATACAGGATGGGGATACGATTCCCACGATAGAACATACGTATAATGCGGAAGGCATCAAATATTGCACCTATGTACAGAATGAGCATGGAATCTCTACCTATTGCAACGAATTTGCTCCAGGTGCATTTGAATGTACGGTTGGGGAAAGTCCTGAATTTACCTATTCATTATCGGGAAGGAACCTGACGATCACCGGTGTGAACGGAACTACTGCTCATATTTCATCTTATCGTATCGACTTTGGCGATAGCACGGCAATTGCACAAGGCAATGCATGGTCTAATAGGATACATACGTTTGAAAAGGACAGTGTGTATGAAGTTTGTATCCGGTTTACTATCACCCGCCAGGAAGGTTTTTCCACATACATTACCGATGGATGCGTTTGTTTTACTGTTAAGATTGGTTGCTGTCAGCAAACAATAGACCAGTGCGCGGATATCC
>DATHZY010000611.1:0-2388 GCA_035458325.1 Saprospiraceae bacterium
GTCAGATCAGGCTGCGGGTGTCTCATATAAATTTGTATTTTTAGAAAAAAGTCTCCCTTGTATGAAGTACTCCTCTGCTTTCAATAACCATTATTGGTTATGCATTTTCATGATCGTTGTGACCACATCTTCCCATGCCACTGCATCAGCCATCGGATCCCGGGGAGGTGTTGATCAGGCAAATGTTTTTATTCAATCTCTGCGGCCGGAGCAAATGGCCAAAGCAGTGTTGCCGTTCTATGGCCTGGCGCCGCACGAATGGTCTTTTTATCCCGCCTCCCTGGTTTTTCCAAATGGAGTGGCAGTCAAGGATCTTGATTCGGTACAACAGAATCTCTTGTATACCTTCATGAAAGGCTACCTGAGCCAGGATGGTTATGACCGTACGCGCGCGATCATGGATCTTGAAAATGTATTACATGTCCTTCAGCCTGCAAACCCTCACCGGATTCCGGATAATTATTTCATGGCGATCTATGGCACACCCCATGCGGACAGCACGTGGGGATGGTCATTCCAGGGCCATCATGTGGTATTGAATTTCACCATCGTGAAAGAAATGATCGCCTACACGCCTTTTTTCTTTGGCAGCAATCCGGCCGAGATCAAGGAAGGCCCATCTCAAGGATTTCGCGCTATTTCCGCGGAAGAGGATATTGCCTATTCGCTGATCAATTCACTTTCAGCTGAGCAATTAAAGAAGGCGGTATTTCAAACGGAACCCTTTATTGAAATCGTAACCTTTATGGCCAGCCAGGTTTCTCTTTTGCCTCAGGTCGGCATTCCTGCAAGTGAGATGAGTGGTGTGCAAAAGAATTTGCTACACCTGCTGCTTTCTGCCTATCTCTCCGCAATGCCGGATGATATTGCTGCGACCCGACTGCAGCGTATCAAGGTAGAAGATGGCGATATGATTTACTTTGGATGGGCTGGATCAGTTAAGAAAGGCGAACCACATTATTACCGCATCCAGGGAAAGACCTTCCTCGTCGAGTTTGACAATACGCAAAACAAGGCCAATCATATTCACATGGTCTGGCGCGATTTCGAGGACGATTTCGGAAGGAATCTATTGTTGGAGCATTATCAGCATGATCATCAGCATTGAGCTATGGCGCCCGGTAACTTTGAAAGGATGATCCAACTCGCAGAGGATGTCTTTGCGGTCAGGAATGATCCTGATCAGATAGATGTCAATGAGGAGGTGCTGGAGCGATTACGGCGTATCCATCCTTCAACTGTATCTGAATATAATGACGGGAATGGTCCTGCCGCCTGGTTGTTGCTCATTCCTACCACCAGCGAATTGATGCTCAGGTTTCTTGAACACAAAATATCGGAACGGGAATTGTTTGACCTGACACCATTGCACAGCAAATACGAAGCGCTTTATTTATGTTCCGCGATGGTGCTGGAAGAGTATCGAAGGAAGGGCATCACCAAACGGCTTGCGTTGAAGGCCATTGAAGAAATACAGAAAGACCATCCGCTGAAAGCGATGTTCGTTTGGTCTTTTACAGAGGAAGGGGATTTAGCTGCCGATGCATTGGCAAAGGCAGTCAAGCTCCCTTTGTATAAAAAAGGTTAGAAGTAACAGCTGGTAAGTCAAGCACTCATAAACTTCATACGCTGAAGAAGAAGACTATGACAGCCTTCTGTGGATGGCAGAGATTGATGTCTTCAAGTTAATGTTTAACTGTTTTTATTCAACATGAATCTATCTTTCATTTTACATAAATCCCCCGACTTCATCTTTGATTACCTGACCGATATGGACAAGTTTGCATCCATCCATCCGGTGATCAGCAGGATTGATAAGACCGGCGAGAACAAATTTCTGGTGCATGAGACGCTTAAGCTTGGCTTTATACCTTTCTCATTTACATATCCTGTCTCGATCGAAAGTAACAGATCAGCAAAGACGGTGACCATCAAAGCTACCGTCATGAAATTGACCCATATTGAAATGATCTTTTCTATCCGCAGCGAAGGGAACCATTCAGTCGTGGACGAATCTATTTCCTTCAAATCTTTTTTGCCGGTTAAAGCCGTGATGGAAAAGGTATTCCGTGAGCAGCACACGCTTTTGTTCCAAAACATGGATAAGGTGTAGGCCCGCACTTCTCACTTTTCCTTCTTTGTTGGGTATTCCAAGTTGATTTCGCCCCCGCCCCCTGTTTTGCGCTACCGCGCCTCCTCGCGCCTGCAAACCCCGGGGAGGCATGATTTCAAATGCAACACAAGTTGATTACAGGCGATAGGTTGATGCTAGATTTCTATCAAACCAAGCCTTCGCACTTTTCCTTGGTTATTGGTTATTCCGTATTGATTATTAGCAATCTCTGACTCCAGACAAACCTTTTCACTTTTCACTTGGTTGCTGAGCTG
>DATHZY010000612.1:0-3187 GCA_035458325.1 Saprospiraceae bacterium
TCTATGCGCTGCGTAAGAATGCACCCGGACATGCCTTTGCTCCAGATGGTTATCTGCAAAATGAACTTGAAGCATCCTTCATCTACGAGGATACGCCAGATCAGTTTAAGGCAACCCAGGATGTCAAGGAAGACATGGAAAAACCACATCCGATGGACCGACTGATTTGCGGTGATGTTGGATTTGGAAAAACTGAAGTGGCGATTCGCGCGGCCTTCAAAGCCATTACGGATGGAAAGCAAGTGGCTGTATTAGTGCCCACCACAATCCTGGCGCTTCAACATAGCCATAGTTTCAGGGAGCGTCTTGGTCCAATGGGCGCCAGTGTAGATTATGTCAACAGGTTCCGCTCCGCCAAGGAGAAAAAAGAAATCATGGAGCGCCTCAAGGAAGGCAAGCTTGACCTTGTGATAGGTACACATGCTTTACTCGGTAAGGATGTCGAATTTAAAGACCTGGGATTACTGATCGTTGATGAAGAACAAAAATTTGGTGTCGGTGCAAAAGAGAAATTGCGCAAGATAAAAGTCAACGTCGATACCCTGACCTTGACAGCAACGCCAATACCACGTACCCTCCAGTTTTCACTCATGGCAGCGCGAGACCTTTCGATCATCCGCACTCCGCCACCAAACAGGCAACCTATCCATACCGAGCGAAGAGTCTTCAATGAAGAGGTGGTGAGGGATGCGATCTATTATGAGGTCAATCGCGGTGGGCAAGTATTCTTTGTGCATAACCGTGTCAAGACCCTGCCTGAAATAACTGCGCTCATCAAGCGCGTTTGCCCTGATGTGGATGTCGCGATGGCGCATGGCCAGATGGAATCAGATCACCTGGAAGAAACATTGCTGGCTTTTATCAATAAGAAACACGATGTGTTGGTCAGTACCAATATCATCGAAACAGGTCTTGACATCCCCAATGCCAATACCATCATCATCAATCACGCCAACCAGTTTGGATTGAGTGATCTTCATCAGTTGCGCGGACGTGTAGGGCGATCCAATAAAAAAGCATTTTGTTATCTCTTCGCACCTCCGCTGAGTTCGCTCACGCATGAAGCACGCAAGCGATTGCAGACGGTTGAAGAATTTTCAGATCTCGGGAGTGGTTTTGATATCGCAATGCGGGATCTTGACATCCGTGGCGCAGGAAACTTATTGGGTGGTGAGCAAAGTGGCTTTATCTCTGACATCGGTTATGAAACGTACCAGAAAATCCTGGAAGAAGCTATCCAGGAACTTAAGGAGAGCGACTTTAAAGATCTCTTCAAGGAGCAGATGGAGCGCGACCGTAAGTATGTGCAGGATGTACAGATCGACAGCGATATGGAAATGCTCATCCCGGATGAGTATGTATCCAATATTGACGAGCGATTAAGGCTCTATACAGAGCTTGACAATATAGATTCGGAAGAGGGCATCCAAAAATTTGCCCTGGCTCTTGAAGACAGGTTTGGTCCCCGGCCACGGGTCGTTGAGGAATTGTTTGAAGGCTTGAGACTCCGGTGGATCGCCAGATCGCTAGGCTTTGACCGTGTAACCCTGAAGACGACCGTACTGCGTTGTTATTTCCACAAGAACGCCCAGTCTGCTTATTATGAAAGTGCCATCTTTGACAGGCTGATCAAGTTACTGGGCTCCAAGGGGAGAGTTTTGGACATTCAATTGAAACAATCCGCTACCCGATTGTTAATGATCAAGGAGAAAATCAAATCCATGAAGTCTGCCAGGGAATTTTTACTTTCACTTCAGCAGATGACTGAACAAGAAACCATCTAGAGGCCAATGAACCAGATCAACGAATTATTCACCAATGCCCAGATTGACCTCACCGGACTTCCGGCAGCGGAGCAGATGGAGATGATTCCACTTGAACCTGCTTATAAAAAGGTACGCTACATTTCAGCAGCGCTTGTAGCTGTGATCATGATCTTTGCTGCCTGGGTTTTTGCTTTCTTTCAACCCGGCTTATCTCCCTATGGATATGTTGGTGCCGGCCTGGTGACAATGCTTGCCGCCTGGATGGTTTACTATAATGGACTAGTCTTCCATTACATGGGTTATGCTATCAGGGAAAAAGACATCACCTACAAATCCGGATGGCTCTGGAAAAGTATGACGACTGTGCCTTTCAATCGCGTACAACATTGTGATTTACGACAAGGCATACTGGATCGCAGGTTTGGACTTTCAAAGCTGACGATCTATACGGCCGGTGGTCAAAGTACTGACCTGATGATTCCTGGTTTGCTTCCCGATACTGCCGAGAAACTCAAGGCGTTCATCCTGAGGTCGACCGAACAATCCATCGAGCAGGAATAAGCAGATGGACAGCTCCTCAAATCTCTATCAACCACAACGGCAGTCTCCCAAGGCGGTCATCCTGATTTTATTAAAGTATATCCGGATTATCGTCCGGCAGATGTGGCCCATCCTGCTGATTGTCCTGATCAATCCCACCAGCGGTAAAGGCATCATCATCACGATCATTGCATTAGGTATTGCGTTCATTTCGCTGATCTATTCATTGGTAGCCTACACGCGTTATTATTTTTTTATTCAAAATAATGAGTTGTGTGTCCGTTCCGGTGTCTTCAGGAAAATCGTCCTGAATGTTCCTTTTGATCGTATTCAATCCATCGACTTCAAGCGCAACCTGGTTCATCAGTTCCTGAATGTAGTGAGCGTGCAGGTGGATACGGCAGGTTCGAAGGGCAGCGAACTGGAGCTTGATGCCATTGAGCTCACGCGCGCGGAGGAGTTGCGCGAGATCGTACTGGCGTATAAGCGGGAAAGGCATGTTTCCGCTGTTGATAACGCGGACCCCATTCCACCGATTCCTGTTGTGCAGGAAGCGCCTGAGTTGATACTTTCATTGTCACCAAAAGACCTGATCAAGATCGGCATCAGCGAAAACCATCTTCGCACCGCTGCGATCATCTTTGCCTTTTTCCTGGGCCTTGCGGATGACCTGGATCAATTGCTGGGCTGGGACATCTATGGGCAACTTGAAAATACCACTACCGCCATGTCCATCTTTGGATTGGTGGCTACTTTGCTGGCCATTCCATTATTTATTGGCATTTCCTTTACCATCACACTGGTCAGGACGGTATTGAAATATTATGGACTCAAATTCTGGCGGGAAGGAAAAAGTTTTAAGGTAGTGAGTGGGTTATTTA
>DATHZY010000613.1:0-2908 GCA_035458325.1 Saprospiraceae bacterium
CTGTGTAGTTAGCGATATCCTGTTGGGTAAGGGAATGCTTCAGGAGTGTTTCCAATCCTACCTGCCTTCCGCATTGATTTGCATTCTCGATGATGAAGTCGATAATCCTGGCCCTGGCATCTTTAAAGATCAGGGACTCCAGTTGATTTTCTGTCTGGCGCAATTTGAGACCGATCAGGGAGACAACCCCCATCGTCAATTGTGGGTTTTTATCCATCATCTGCCTGAAGATATCTACACGAATGCGATAATAGGCGGTTGATGGTGATAGTGCCATGGCAAAATTATGGTGTACCTCGTTCTGGCCGATCAGCGCAAACTCTCCAAAAACCATTCTTGGATGCAGCACCTGCTTGATCACTTCCCTGCCATCTTCGTGGTGGGTGCCGATCTTGATACTGCCTTCAGAAAGGATGTAGAAATAATCCGCCACCTCCCCTTCCGTGTATATCAATCCATGTTTAGGGGCCATGTGAAATTCCATGTGGAGTGCCAGGGTGGCCAATTCTCCTTTTTCCAGGACACTGAAAAAAGGAATGCTGTCTAGTATTTCGTGTTTCATAGCCAATTTGCGGTCTTGAGCATAATAGGATAAAGTAATCTGTCAGGTAAAAGACACAATTACATTCGCCTACCCCTACGTCTGGCAGAATAAAAATAGCCTGGGAGGCTATTCCGGCAAATCAGATGAAGATATATCAGGTGAAAACCCGGAGAAATTGCCATAACCGCCCTCGATATTGTTATAAATCGTAACCGGTTCGGCAAATGGGTCTTGACGGACAATGAGTTGTCTCGCCAGAGAACTATGGTATTTGTAATATTCCTGGGTTATAGTCCGCAACTCAACGTAAACCTTCTTGAGGTCATGGTTTCCGACAACCCAGTCCACGAAATGAAATGTCAATGGTTCCCCCGGGGACAGGTCCTCTTTGTCGATCAGGATTCCAAAATCGTAATGATGAAGGAATGGCTGGTCATCCGAGAGTTCTGGATCCACCAGGAATTTATTGTTCAGGCTGTCGTATTCGTTATAAAAAACGAGATGGTAATATTGGTTTGATTCGAAATGATCAATATCAAAACTAAGGGTATAGCGTACAATGTTCTTAAACTCGTTCTTGGTTGAAGGCTCTATGCTGATATCGAGAATACTCAGATTTGAAATTGTACTTGGGCGTGGAATCCTGGTGGTGGCCCGCACACTTTCAAAGCCCGGTGCAAAAGCAGAAATCGTATAGGAAAATCCTTCCTTCAGGAAGTTTTTTGGGAAACCGAAAAAACTCTCCCCTCCTTCATTGGTCAGGTCTAACCTGATAGAATAATCTGTTTCGAGCTCTGTGACTTCAACATCCAGATTAGCAGGTGTTGCAAATGTACTTGAATCAGAAGGTGATTGGGACGCATAGACAAAAACCCTGGGCGTTTCACCCCCTGGAGAGTTCGAAGATGTCAGATGCGAAATGATTGTAAGTTTGGGCTCAAGGTTTTGTTCCGGAAATTCCAGGGTGGTCTCACAGCCTGTCAACATGAGCACTGAGCTCAAAGCCAGGAAAATAAGATTAGTTGGAAGAAGTCTTTTCACTGTTTAAAGATATGGTTTTTTCACTTTAATATTCAAAAATCCTTTTTCCCCCTTTTAACTGCCCCTAATGAAAGGAAAATCTGTAGCTAAAGGATGGAAAGAACCTGAACAGGGAAAACTGCCTGAATTCAAAGTCCTGACTAACCGGATCCTGCACCAGCGTGATATAAAAGGGGTTAACACGGCTGTAAACGTTATATAAATTGAGCGTAAGGGAGTGATTGAAGTTTTCCTTATCGCCAAGGAGATAATTTACGCTCAGATCAAGCCGGTGATAGTCCGGCAGCACGAAGCCATTTCGTTCGCTGTAGTTTATCCCAATTTCTGGAAAGAAAGATCCCGGATTGAAAAACTTACTTTCAGCCAGGGTGATTCCTATCCCGGTCCCAAATAGCCAGTTGGCCCCACAGGTCCATCTGGGTCCAAGTTTAATCTGTCCTGAAAAGGTGGAGGACCATCGACGGTCATAACGGTCAGGGTAAGGTAAGCCATTGTTGATCTCGTCAAACTGCCGGTAGGATCTTGACCAGGTGGCATTCCACTTAAACTGAACCCTCTTTCCATCATAGATATATTGCAACTCAACACCAGAGGCTTCTCCCGTACCCTCTGTGATCTTTGACTCCCAATTGGCCGCATCCACAATACTTGAGGGCACCAAACCTTCCCTCAGCAGGAAACTGGCCCCTTCCTGGTACGAGATGAGGCTTCTCATGGATTTTAAGTAGGCCGAAAGTTCAACAGATGAATACTTACCTGCTTTCCAGATTCCGGACACTGCATACTGATCTGATAAGGCAGGAGATACATTTGCTGTGGTAGGCACCCATAAGTCTGTCGGCAAACCAATACTGCTTGATGTAAGGTTGTGGAGATACTGGGCCATGCGGCTATACCCTATGTTGAAGGCAAGCTTAGGTGTAGGCATGTAATCCAGGCTTAACCTCAGTTGAGGATCGAGGTAATAAATTCCTTGCACAAAGAACCCGGAGATATGGAGACCGGATGATAATCTGAACTTCGTACTGATATCCCACTTGTCTTCGAAATAGATGCCTGATTCAAGTGATTTAACATTAAAAGTTGAGAAGTATACATCATCGAGCAGTCCTTCATCGAGGAAGAAATCACCAACCTTACTTTCTTCATTGATGGTGATTGATTTAGGCTGGAATTTGTAGGAGATGCCATAGATACCGGCGGAAAGCTGATGATCAGCAGATGGTCGTATATCCAGTTCCAGTTTGACGGTCACATCTTCTATCCCTGATTTAAACTCCTTGGCATCAAAGCCAGAAAGTGTATTGATACCGGATCCGGGGA
>DATHZY010000614.1:0-4162 GCA_035458325.1 Saprospiraceae bacterium
AAAGTTGGATTCAATTGAATAGCCTTGACTTGCAAGTGGCGGGGTAAAAGGTTTGTTTTCTGTCGGAATTCGGCAGCCCGATACGGCAATTGTACACTGTTCGTTTCGGCTCCGCTCAACGACCGGAATTTGTACCCATGACACAGCCTGGAAAGTTATTACCCTTTCGAATGACATTACCTTCGTCGTCTCGGCTCCGCTCGACGTCTTCATTGATTCATAGTAGCATTTTCAAAGACGTTGAGCGGAGTCGAAACGTCATGGAGCAGGATCGAATTCTAGTGTAGAATTAAAAAAAAACTGTGCTCCGCCTAAAAATCTCGGTCGTCGAGCGGAGCCGAGACGAACAATGTAGTTTTCAGTCTTCAGTTGGCAAGTGCCCGGTAAACAAATTACGCTCCATGAGGTTAATAAATTAGTAATAAACGAGCATATCGAGGCTTCTTATCGTTAAGGTGGTATCTTTGACAGCAGAGAACCTTATTTATTAAAGCACCTATACATATCAACACATGAAACAATCACCATTCAAATTCCAGGGAAATAACTCCAAACAGGTTAAGAAAGCAGAACCTGTTCCAGACCAGGCAGATGGCAAGGGCAAGGCAGGTCCATTACCGAAAGACCTGAAAAAAGTACAGCCTAAAGCTAAGCTGAATACCACTATCCGGACGGGGAGACCTGTGAATGCACAAAGGCCACAAGGGAAGGGTTAAGTGAGCAGTTGGCAGTTCTCAGTGGGCAGTCCTCAGTCTGCAGTCGGCAGTTAGCAGTTGGCACTTGGCAGTCTACAGGGGACACAGAGCACTCCATAATGGTTGGGTGTGCTACGAATACCTGGAGGGGTTGTTTATGGCATGATTCAGCAAGCGCCCCACTTCCTCTACCCGTTCGATTAGATCGTCATGCTCCACTGTAGTAATATATTCACAGGCTAATGCAAAATCAAGCCAGACAATTGTCTCGCTGTTTTCCGAATCAGCATCTGTGAATTTGGAGATAAAATGGTTGGGATATTTACGTTTTCTATATCCTTCTGCAATATTTGAGCATACGGATCTGCTTGAATTGCGTATCTGTGTTGTCAGCGCATACTTTTCGATTGGTGGAAACTTTTTGCTTAATTCAAAGATAAGCATGGCATTATGAAATGCCTTCTGATACACGATCAGATCTCGAAAACTTCCCATGTTGAATTCAATCTGGTGAAAGAATTAAAAAACCAGAATTGTTCGTTCGAAATATAAACATCTGATTTTCTATAACCCTAAATTAGGGGATTCACCAATAGGAAAGTGAAAAATTATTTCAAAACAAACTGTCAGCTGTTGATTGCCCACTGAGGACTGCCGACTGCTGACTGCAGACTGCCCACTGCAGACTGTAAACTACCTACCCTTAAATTGTGACATCATTCGCTGCATATTATCCCCTTTACTCAGGGTATGCATCATCTTGCGCATCTGGTCAAATTGCTTGATAAACATATTCACTTCGTGGATATCGCGTCCGCAGCCTTTGGCGATGCGGGTCTTGCGGGTCATCGTGAGGAGTTCAGGATTTTCGCGCTCGGTCGGGGTCATGGATTGAATGATCGATTCTATCTTGACAAAGGCTTTGTCATCGATCTCGATGTCCTTCATGGCCTTTCCGACGCCGGGGATCATACTCATCAGTGACTTGAGGTCACCCATCTTCTTGATCTGGGCCATCTGGCCAAGGAAGTCATTGAAGTCAAACGTATTCTTCTTGATCTTCTTCTCGATCCGCTTGGCTTCCTTCTCGTCAAACTGCTCCTGGGCTTTCTCAACAAAGGAAACTATATCACCCATGCCAAGGATACGTTGCGCCATCCGGTCCGGATAGAACATATCGATGGTCTCCATCTTTTCCCCTGTGCTGACAAATTTGATCGGCTTACCAACCGTATACTTGACTGACAGCGCCGCACCACCTCGGGTATCACCATCGAGCTTGGTCAGTACGACTCCATCATAGTTGATGACATCATTAAAGGCCAGTGCTGTATTGACAGCGTCCTGTCCGGTCATGGCATCCACGACAAACAATGTTTCATTTGGCTGTACAGCCTCTTTGATCTGGCGGATCTCGGTCATCATCGCCTCATCAATGGCCAGACGACCTGCGGTATCGATGATGACTACATCAAAACCATGGATCTTTGCATGTTCGATGGCTTTCAGGGCGATAGAGACAGGATCTTTTGATTCCGGTTCTTTATAAACCGGAACTTTGATGGATTCTCCGAGTACGGTTAACTGATCCATAGCGGCAGGACGATAGACGTCGCAGGCTACGAGGAGAGGCTTGTTCTTCCTTTTTGTCTTGAGGAAATTGGCCAGTTTGGCAGAGAAGGTAGTCTTACCGCTTCCCTGGAGACCCGCGATGAGGACTACCCCGGGATTCCCCTTGATATTGATCCCGGCAGCCTGTCCACCCATCAGATCGATCATCTCATCCTGGACGATCTTGATCATCAGTTCCCCGGGCTTGACGGAAGAAAGCACATTTTTCGTCCCGAGGGCCTTCTCCTTGATCTTGTCCGTAAACTCCTTGGCAATCTTGTAGTTAACGTCAGCAGCGACCAGGCTCCGGCGAATCTCTTTAATGGCTTCGGCAATATTGAGCTCGGTGAGTTTGGTGTCCCCTTTTAAGGTCTTAAACGCATTGTCGAGGCTATCGGTTAGGCTTTGAAACATGATGTTTTCAGGTCTGATTTTAACTAAAAAGGAGTGCAAATATACGGATTTTGGTTAGCCTTCAGCTAAGCAAAATCCGTAGGTAAGGCGGAGGCTAAGGCGAAGGAGGAGGCTTCGGGTGGTTGTTGGTGAGGACACCAACAACGGCATGGGGGTAGCTGGCGGCGAAAACGCCATCCAGCGGCATGGCGAGTTGGGTGGTTGTTGGTGAGGACAACAACAAGGGCATGTGAAATCATACACACCACTGATACACATCATTGACTTCAGGTAAGCGGGCGGACTAACTTGCAAAAGAACAGTTGACTTAAAGACACTAATCATGAAATCTGCCATTATCACATTCGCTATTTGTATCCTTATGGGGCAAGGGTTATTTGCGCAAAGGAACAAAGATCCTAATCTGAATGCACCGGTACCGATAACCCAAAAAGCGACATATACGGATTGGTGTATCGTGGAGCCTATTCCATTTGATGATCCCGAATGCTGGTCTACCTCTGCGGCCCAGTGCATGGCTTTAGGCCTATCCCCCAATGTGAACCTCACGGAAGACGCGAATACGGGCACTTATGCGCTTGTCCTGATAACAGGAGAAGATTCAATAGGCATGCCCTTTCCGGCGATCGCTTACTTCAGGAATAAAGTCAACACCCGACCTGAAAAAATCACAGGATATTACAAAGCTGACTTTAAAGGCGAAGACTATGCAAGTATCCGCGTCACCTTAACGGATGAAAGGGGTAGCATTGGCTGGGGTGTATTGGATATAACCCGAAGTACAAATATGTACGAACATTTTGAAGTTCCATTACACTACTATTCTCCCACTGTCGAGCCGGATTCCATTTCCTTTTACATCTATTCCTCATATGATCTGCCAACTTCCGGCACGACCCTGACACTGGATGATCTCGCGCTGGAAACCTTGACAGATGTGACCATACCGTTAAGCGAAAAATTTACCACCAGGATAAATCCAAACCCGGCTACTGATGAGATTCATGTAGAAGTGCCTCCGGGACTGGGTATGGTCAATCTAAGGATCTATAACTATGGAGGACTAATCGTGGCAAACCAGGATTTTGAAGACCAGGCCCGGATCAATGTATCTGAATTTACAGCAGGCCTATACTTCTTTGAAGTGCGCTTGCCTAAAAATGTAGTTTATGATAAGGGACGATTCAGGGTTGCTGATCACGGACAGTAAGCAACCGTTTTGGTTAATTAATTTGTTCATTAGGCTGAGATAGCCGGAATTCGATTTTTTGATTAATGAAGGAAGGAGGTGATTTTTTTTTGGTAGAGGTTTACAATTTTGAATCCCTACTTAGAAATTTTTTACCTCCTCCTTTTTTGGAGGAAGACTATTTTGCCTTTTTCTTTTTCCCAAGGAGTTCAGGAAAGCTATCATATTCTCCCTGGTACGTAAGTCCGACACC
>DATHZY010000615.1:0-4068 GCA_035458325.1 Saprospiraceae bacterium
GATGCTATCCCACTCCAA
Source organism: Saprospiraceae bacterium (assembly GCA_035458325.1). Taxonomy (GTDB): domain Bacteria; phylum Bacteroidota; class Bacteroidia; order Chitinophagales; family Saprospiraceae; genus Opimibacter. The sequence continues at coordinate 19 of DATHZY010000615.1, forward strand.
GGGTTTTCAGGAGAAACTCTATAACGAGCTGGTAGGACGCATCAAACAAACGGACATGTCTGTTCCCTACAAAGACAATGGGTACTACTATATCACCCGGTATGAAGAGGGCCAGGAGTATCCGATTCATAGTCGTCGCAAAGGCAACATGGATGCCACTGAAGAGATCATGCTGGATGTCAATCAACTGGCCAAAGGCTTTGATTACTACGCTGTAGGTGGCCGGAGCGTGAGTCCTGACAACAAATTACTCGTGTATGGCGAAGATACCCTGAGCAGAAGGATCTATACCCTCCGAATCAAGGATCTGACGACTGGAGAAATGCTACCCGATATCATACCAAATACCGGCGGCAGTGCTACCTGGGCAGAGGATAATAAGACCATCTTCTATACATCCAAGGATGCCACCTTGAGAGATTATAAGATATGGAAACACCGCATCGGAACCCCAGCCTCCAGTGACAAGGTCGTCTATGAAGAAAAGGATGAAACCTTTGGGGCGTTTGTCTATAAAACCAAGTCAAAGAAATATATAGTGGTTGGCTCTTATTCGACACTGAGCCAGGAATACCAATATATGGATGCTGATAAGCCCGATGGAGAACTGAAGATGTTTCAAGCCCGCCAACGCGGACTTGAATACAGCATCGAACACTTCAATGATATCTGGTATGTGCGCACCAACAAGGATGCAAAAAACTTCAGGTTGATGAAAACACCGGTTACTGCCACCAGCGAAGAAAACTGGACGGAAGTGATCGCCAACCGTGATGATGTATTACTGGAAGGCATGGAAGTATTTAAAGATTACCTGGTGCTCAGTGAACGGAAGGCAGGCATCACTCAACTCCGTGTTATGCCCACAGCAGGGAATGAACATTATATAGAATTCGGGGAGAAAGCATATGTCGCTTTCACTTCCATCAATCCGGAATTTGACACAGACATCCTCCGTTTAAATTATCAATCCCTTACAACGCCCAATACCACCTATGATTACAACATGAAGTCAAAGGAAAAGACCTTGCTCAAACAACAGGAGGTACTAGGTGGTTTTGATGCCGCGGATTACAGAAGCGAGCGTGTGATGGCCAAGGTAAGAGATGGTGTTGAAGTTCCGGTTTCAATTGTCTACCACAAAGACACACCGATTGATGGGACAAGTCCATGCTTGTTATATGGTTATGGTTCCTATGGAGCCAGCATGGACCCTAACTTCAGTTCATCACGCCTGAGTTTACTCAACCGGGGATTTGTATTTGCGATCGCGCATATCCGTGGTGGTGAAGAAATGGGCCGTCAATGGTATGAGGATGGTAAACTACTCAAGAAGAAAAACACCTTCAATGACTTCATCGATTGTGGGAAATTCCTGACAGAAAACAAATATGCAGATCCTAAGAAGCTCTTTGCCATGGGAGGCTCTGCAGGTGGTTTGCTGATGGGTGCTGTAGTTAATATGGCACCGGACATGTGGGCGGGAATTGTTGCGGCTGTTCCGTTTGTGGATGTGGTGACCACCATGTTGGATGAGAGCATTCCATTAACAACAGGTGAGTTTGATGAATGGGGTAATCCAAAGGAAAAGGAGTCCTACGATTATATGATGACATATTCTCCGTATGACAATGTAGAGGCAAAAAACTATCCACCAATGTTAGTGACGACAGGCCTTCATGATTCACAGGTGCAATACTGGGAACCAGCCAAGTGGGTAGCTCGACTACGCGAAATGAAAACGGATAAGAATCCGTTGCTTCTCCATACGAACATGGAAGCAGGTCATGGTGGTGCTTCAGGACGTTTCAGGCAGTTTAAGGAGATAGCGCTGGAGTATGCGTTTTTGCTTGATTTGGCGGGGAAGATGGATGTGGAAATAAAAGGCTAAGTAAGAAGTTAGCAGTGAGAAGTTAGCATTTAGGAGTTGGCTCAAGAGGCCTAAGAGGCCTAAGAGGCCTAAAAGGCCTAAAAGGCTAAAGAGGTGATTTTATTTTTTCAGCATACACTCATTGCTGCGTTGCAGCGTCGCGCGAAGAATAAATTTGAGGACAGAACAGGTCCCCTTTAGGGGATTTAGGGGTAAATGGCTAATGAAGCTTGTACTCTGTCAGCTCGTGGATATCTCCGGCAGATGAGGTAGTCAATATCAGTCCTACGCCTGATGCGTAATAATACTGGGTAAAAAAGTTGAGTGGCATGGTGCTGCCATTCATGATGATTTGGCTTTCTGCTTCGATGCAGACAACATCCTTGAAGGTTTTTCCTGATACCTCTTTACTCGAGCCTGTTTCTTTGACAGTCATCAGGAGCAGGCAGTCCAGACTGTTGGCTTTAAAGTCAACTACCCATTTCTTACCAACTTCAAGATCGTTTGGAATCCACAATTGAAAATTTCCTTTCTCGAGTCCATCGGTTGACATCTGGTTGTTGTCCATCCTTACGACACTGCTGGTATTGGCAGCAGAATTGTGCATGGTAAATTCATTACCGTTGGTGGCCGTGACCTTGTTAATATAAGTGCTGCCATCTTTTTGCTTGTAATGCCATTCGTTGTGGAGGGCAAGGGGATAATAGTTTTCCATTGTTAAAGTATTTGTATCAAAGTAAAGAATCCAGATTCCTGGCACTTTGAATAAATGAGTTTTCGGTGGATGTAGACTAGTAAACGGAGGCAATCACATTGAATTAAACATCTTTGATTGTTACATGAAGCCATAGTCTTCTTGACATGATTTATCATCAACATGTAGATTTGTGGAAAAGGAACTGGCAGCCATCGGCTGCTCATGTCCCATGAAAAAAAATTCGGCTAAGAAACCCAGTTGGGTTCCTTAGCCGGTCGATAACTAACTTATTAAAGCTGTAACTACTATTCGTAGTAAGTATACGAAAGCACTTCTGTGTATGGTCCTCCACTGCTGGTTCCATCCTTGGTGATGGTGGCAGGACGATTTTTAGCATCAAACGTATATTCAAATGTGACTCCATAGTTAGACAAAGGATCTGCTGTGATGTGACGCAGGAATCCTGATGCCAGCTTAGCGCTTGCTTCACCAAACAACCCTCCTACTGGTTTCCATTCTGAGTCAACCGCATAGATTTGCTGGATATTACTGGCGTTGTCACCTGTGGTGTATGAAAACTCTCTGTCTTCTCTCACTGTAACCCCATCATCTTCATAACGAATCCGGTTGGTCACATTCTTGTTGGCAACGGTCAGGTCATACTTTAGATGATCTGCACCACCGTAGTGCTCAACGATCTTAACCAGGATACCATCCGCATTGTAGGTATAGCCTTCGTATTCGCTGCCATCCGCCACCCACAACTCTTTGCTCACACGACCATTTGCGTCGAGTTCGTAGGTTGTTGGGTTACCACTTTTAGTGATGATCAGTTTGCCAGCCTGGGTATAGTCATACAGGATGGTATCCTCTACAGTGCCATTATAGGTATTGATAATGCTGGTTACCCGGTCAGATGCATCGTAGATAAATTCCCAGCCTTCAACATCAACCCCGGTTCCATCATAGTCCAGGCTAATAGTTTTGATCAGGGAAGCTTCAACCACCGGTGGGTTGTCATCATCATCATCCTTGCAGGAGATGGTGATTGACATGAACACTGCCATGCACAGGTAAAAAAATAGATTCTTTTTCATTGTTAAATGGATTTAGTTAGATGATATTTGAAAAGTGAACGTCAGTATATAGTTGATAGACTATAAGCAATTAGTAAATAGGGCCCTGCTAATTACCACCCGAAAGGATGATCAATGCTAAGCCGGAAATAAACAGAACGAACATCAGGAAGAGGAGCAAATTGACGTTGCGGCCGCCGCCCTTGAATTCTTTCCAGATGAAGACACCCCAAAGGGCTGCAACCATGGTCGCTCCCTGGCCCAGGCCGTAAGAAATAGCTGCACCGGCTTTACCGGCAGCCATAAAACTCAATACCGTGCCAAGACCCCAGATCAAACCACCGGCGATACCCACCAGGTGTGTCGGGAAACTTCCCTTGAAGTATTGGCCATAGGTGACAGGCTCA
>DATHZY010000616.1:0-2452 GCA_035458325.1 Saprospiraceae bacterium
CTTTCCACAATTGTATGTAGCAGCCCTGACGGACTTAAAGCCAGCGCAGGAGCAGGAAATTCGGAGGAATATCCAAGGGGGTATACAAAGATTGAAATCATTTAGTCTTCCCTCTGGTGGATTCACCTATTGGCCGGGAGAAAATTACAGAGACAGCTGGGCAAATAGCTATGCAGGTCATTTCTTAATTGAAGCTGCCAAAGCCGGCTACAGCGTGGATGGTTCGATGATGGATGCATGGCGCAATGCACAGAAGAAGGATGCGCAAGCTTATCGACCAGGACAATACTACAGGGATGATCTCAACCAGGCTTACAGGCTTTATACGTTGGCCCTGGATGGACAACCTGCTTGGGGTATGATGAACAGGCTCCGCACGCAAAAGGATCTGGATCAGGCAGCCGCATGGATGCTCGCAGCAGCTTATGCACTGGGCAATCGGAATGATGCAGCCAATGAAATCATCCAGAAACTAAGTACTGAAGTGAAGCCTTACCAGGAAATGAGCTATACCTATGGTTCAGACCTGAGAGATAAAGCACTTATCCTGGAGACATTCCTTACAATGGGCAAACAAAACGAAGCGATGACGATGGCAAGAACCATCGCAACATCATTGTCTGCAGATTATTGGTATAGTACGCAGAGTACTTCATTTGCGCTGCTGGCGATGGGTAAGATGGCAAAACAGTTTACCGGAAAACAAATCAAGGCAACTATTACACAGTCAGGCAAGACCGGCGAGCAGGTATCTACCACGAAGGGATTAGTCACCAGAGAACTTGATGTCGCCAATGAAAACCTTACGATAGAAAATACATCATCTGATCCTTTGTTTATCCGAGTGACGACAACCGGAAGGCCGTTGAGAGGAATACCTGCAGAAGTTAAAAACAACCTGAGCCTGAAGGCGACCTATATGGATCTGCAAGGAAAGGTGATCAGTCCTGACAGATTAAAGCAAGGACAGGACTTTGTGGTGCAACTAACGGTGACCAATCCAGGTACATACACTTCACATCTTGATCAGATGGCCTTGTCTTATTTATTTCCTTCCGGATGGGAGTTGACCAATCAGCGGATGGATCAATTTCAAGGCCGCTTTAAGAACAGCAGTGCGCGCTATCAGGATATACGGGATGACAGAGTCAATACTTTCTTCTCTATGGACCGTGGTGTATGGACTTATCATTTTGTGATGACAGCTACGTATGCAGGTAGATATTGGTTGCCTGATATCATGTGTGATGCGATGTATACACACCAGGTGCAGGCGAGGTTGCCGGGGAGATGGGTAGAGGTGCTTACTGCTTCGCCTAAAGGCGAAGAGCAGTAAGGAAGTGAAAAATGATGCTTCGACCTGCTATCGCTCAACCTTGTGCTACAGCTCAGCAACCAAGTGAAGAGTGAAAAATGAAATATTTGTAGTTGCGGGTCTTGCAATGCCCCATTGGGGCTATAGTTCGGTAGCAAAGGAAAAGTAAAAACAAATCCTGCCCTGTAGGGGCAGAACTTCTGTCGGTTATGAAAAGTCTTTTGGTAGTTTGAAGTTGTGGTTGTTCAATAGATGATGATTTGACTCTAGCGTCAGGAGACGCAAAGCATATGGCATTTAAGTCAGAGACTTAAACGAGCGTCAATGTATATAAACCTAAAATGATTAAAGGGAGACGGAAATATTTGTGGTTGATAGTCATACCCTTGATGGTGTGGTGGTTTTGTCTGCCTGATCCGTTGTTTGATGCATCGTATAGTACCGTGTTGCTGGACAGGAATGGGCAGTTGATGGGAGCGAGATTGGCGAAGGACGGTCAGTGGAGATTTCCTGGTGACGAACTGGAAGTGCCTGAGACTTTTGAGAAGGCTATTGTGGTGTTTGAAGACAAGCGATTTTTCAGACACTGGGGTGTTGATGTTCTTGCCTTTGGAAGGGCGATGAGAGATAATATCAAGGCACGCTCAGTGGTCAGTGGTGGAAGTACGCTGACCATGCAGACGATGAGATTGGCACGAAACAAGGATGCAAGGACATTGTGGCAGAAAGGCGTCGAGATATTGTGGGCCTGGAGAGCAGAGTTGAGATATTCTAAAAAAGATATCCTGCAATTGTATGCTGCCCATGCACCATTTGGTGGAAATGTAGTTGGACTGGGTGCTGCGAGTTGGCGGTATTTTCATAAGACACCGGATCAGTTGTCATGGGGAGAAGCGGCCACGCTGGCGGTGTTGCCCAATGCACCCGGGCTCATCCATCCCGGACGAAACAGGGATGCGTTGATGGCTAAGCGAAACCGATTGATTGAAAAGCTTGAGGCTGAAGGGATCATCGATCACACGGAAGCATCACTGGCAATGGATGAGCCGTTACCGCTGGCACCGCATCCACTTCCAAATATTGCACCTCACGTACTTGGACATTATACAGATGCGGAGATCACTTTACACAGTACCA
>DATHZY010000617.1:0-3836 GCA_035458325.1 Saprospiraceae bacterium
AGGTGGAACCATCACCGTGCAAGGTGCATTGACAAATACCTACCAGGCAAACCCACTGACACTTAAATCTACCATCTCCCATGTAGATATCCCCGGTCTCTTCAAGGCATTTGATAATTTCGGACAGGATGCGATCACTGCCGGCAATATGAAGGGCCAACTCTCTGCCAAGACAAAACTCGACTTAATCCTGAATGATAAAGCCGAAATCAAGGAAAACAGCCTGAAAGGTGAAATCGATTTTTCAGTAAAGAATGGTGAACTGATCAATTTCGAACCGCTGGTCAAGATGACGGAGACGGCCTTAAAGAACCGGGACTTTTCACACGTTACATTTGCTGAATTACAAAACCGCTTTTCAGTAAACGGGTCAGCCTTTTACATTCCCAAAATGGAAATACGCTCCAATGTAGCCGTCTTGTTTATTGAAGGGATCTATGATACTAAAAAGGGCACGGACATGAGCATCCAGGTGCCGGTCAGCAACCTGTCAAAAGCAGAAAATGAAAACATGGAAAAGACCGGCAAAGCCGGAGTGAATATCCGGTTGCGGGCCAAAACCGGTGACGACGGAAAATTGAATATCAGTTGGGATCCGCTCAACAACGCCAGCAAACAAAGGAAGGCCGTGATGGATAACAACTCCACACCTCCTGCCGGAAAGCAAATACCGTAATGCGCATTGCCTTTAAAGGCCATAGAACAACAGGCAAAGAAAGATCAACACACTTACCACAAATCCCCACATGAGGATCTGGTAAGCGTAGACGAGGAGATTATACTTGCGCTTGAGTATCAAACCCTGATAGTAGATATCAATCGTCATATGTTCATACATTTCATCTCCCGCCGCGAGCAGCTCTTTCATCTTTGCGAGATATTCCGTTTGTGAATAACTGGCGATGACACCAAAAAACAGGAGGCTTGCCTTATGCCCCAGGGTACCTGGCTTATGTGCCTTGATCAGCTTTGGCCTTGCAGCCTGGATAGCAAAGACTAATGCAATCAATGAAGACGTGATGATGATGGCGATCGGGATCATAAATTTGGCCCCATAGTCTCCAATCGCCCCGGAAACAGTACTATATCCCACGACAGCCACGATTGCTGAAATCACCATCGCACTGACGGTAATAATCATGTTAGCTTTATAATCCGCGATCTGTACGAGCTTGCTCTGGTGATTATACGTAACTCTGAAAAGTGTTTCCTTCCCACGCTCAGCCTGTTTCGATTTCAAAGGTTTTTCTTCCATCATATAGGCTTAAGAAAACAAATCACGCTGAACAGGTTTATATGGAACACCAAGATGTTGAAATGCCTTCGGAGTAGCTTCACGTCCCCGCGGAGTGCGTTGGATAAATCCCTGCATCACGAGGAATGGTTCATACACCTCTTCGATCGTACCTGGATCCTCTCCTACTGCGGTAGCAATCGTGGTGATACCCACCGGGCCTCCACCAAACTTATGGATGATCGTGGAGAGAATACGGTTATCCATTTCATCCAGGCCGTATTGATCAACACGCAATGCATTGAGGCCATGGATAGCTATTTCTTCATCAATTGTGCCTGAGCCTTTGATTTGCGCAAAATCCCTGACGCGGCGCAGCAATGCATTTGAAATCCGGGGTGTCCCTCGTGACCTTAATGCTATTTCAAGCCTCCCTTTATCGGTGATCGGGACATCCAGAATCGTGGCTGATCTCGATATGATTTTTTCAAGCGTCGGCACATCATAATAATCCAGATGGAAATTAATACCAAAGCGTGCACGCATCGGTGATGATATCAATCCAAGCCTGGTCGTAGCCCCAACCAGGGTAAAGGGCTGTAAACTGATCTGTACAGATCGCGCGCTCGGTCCGCTGTCGATCATGATATCGATGCGGTAATCCTCCATGGCCGAATACAGGTATTCCTCAACGACCGTGTTGAGCCGGTGGATCTCATCGATAAAGAGCACATCACCTTCCTGGAGATTGGTCAGCAGGCCGGCGAGGTCCCCGGGCTTTTCGATGACAGGCCCTGAGGTCATGCGGAGATTGGCACCAAGTTCGGTGGCGATAATATGGGAAAGCGTTGTCTTACCTAAACCAGGAGGACCATGTAATAAAACATGGTCGAGTGCTTCGCCACGCTGTTTTGCAGCCTGGATAAACACAAAGAGATTTTCAACAATGTCTTCCTGCCCGGCAAACTCTGTCAACCCCTTCGGACGCAAGGCCTTTTCAACCTGCTTTTCCTGGGGGGTCAGATGATCATCTGCTGCGTCTATAATCGGATTGCGCATCAGGTGCTAAGGTATTGAAAAAATAGGCACCCCCGGCTTCCCTCAGAATTTCTAATTTTGCGCCTCAATCAAAAGCAATTCACTGAAATGAACGGATCTAAAATAACAATGTCGGCGGCAGGAATCCAGGTTCCGGTTGACCCGATTATACCTTTTATCGAAGGAGATGGTACCGGTGCTGATATCTGGGCGTCTTCCGTCCGGGTCTTTGACGCCGCGGTCCAGAAGGCATACAATGGCTCCCGCAAGGTCATCTGGCAGGAGGTATTGGCAGGTGAGAAGGCCTTTAAACAAACAGGTGACTGGCTTCCTCAGGCCACCCTGGATGTCATTACGGAGCACCTTGTAGCCATTAAAGGACCTCTGACCACTCCGGTCGGTGGCGGTATCAGGTCCCTGAATGTGGCTTTACGCCAAAAACTCGATCTCTATGCCTGTGTGCGTCCGGTCAGATGGTATACCGGCGTTCCCACCCCAGTCAAGGAGCCTGAAAAGGTCAATATGATCATCTTCAGGGAAAATACGGAAGACATCTATGCCGGTATCGAATTTTTAGCCGGAAGTCCTGAAAACGAACGAGTTAAGCGTTTCCTTATCGAAGAAATGGGCGTGAAGAACATCCGTTTCCCGGAAACTTCTTCCCTTGGCGTCAAGCCGGTGTCTGTTGAAGGGACTGAGCGCCTGGTGAGGGCCGCTCTTGAGCACGCCTTCCGCAAAGGCAGCAAGAGTGTCACGATCGTCCATAAGGGCAATATCATGAAGTACACGGAGGGTAAGTTCAAGGAATGGGGCTATGCCCTCGCTGAAAGAGAATACGGCAATAAAGTATTCACCTGGGCACAGTACGACCGGATTGTAGCAGCACAAGGACAGGAAGCAGCCGATGCCGCTCAAAAAGCTGCACTTGATGGCGGTGCACTCCTTGTCAAGGATGTGATCGCTGATGCATTCCTCCAGCAGATCTTATTGCGTCCCGCTGAATATGATGTCATTGCTACCTTAAACCTCAATGGGGACTATATCTCTGATGCACTTGCCGCGATGGTGGGTGGAATCGGTATTGCTCCTGGGGCCAATATCAACTACGTCAATGGTGCCGCTATTTTCGAAGCGACCCATGGTACAGCTCCAAAATATGCCGGACTCGACAAGGTAAATCCAAGTTCTGTCATCCTCTCCGGAGTGATGATGTTTGACTACATGGGTTGGACTGAAGTTTCTGACCTGATCGAAAAAGGACTGGAACAAGCGATCGCCAATAAACGGGTGACGTATGATTTCCACCGCCTGATGGAAGGAGCTACGTTGTTGAAATGCTCTGAATTCGGAGATGAAATTATTTCGAATATGTAATCAGCCCTGTGGGCTGGACATATTGTTTTGCTAAAGAGGCTTAAGAGGCCAAAGAGGCTTAAGTGCAAACGTTTTGCTCTTAAGCCTCTTCCGTATTTACAGGTGAAGAACCATCCGTATTTATTCTCGCGCAGAAACGCAGAGACGCAGTTAATTTCACCCTTGCTCCTTTGCTTCTTTGCTCCTTTCA
>DATHZY010000618.1:0-2050 GCA_035458325.1 Saprospiraceae bacterium
TGGTCGGGCCCGATCGTCTCATCAATACCGGTAGGATAGATGTCATTTCCTGAACTGGTTAAACGACCGATGGCAAGGGAACTTAGGTTGATAAATTTCTGGCTTATGTTGCGGATTTCTATATACCTGCTGCCACCGGAGGCCGGGTTAAAGAGGATCTCATTGATAATGATATCTCCGTTTTCCGGTGCAACCGTCAAGCCAAATGAAAGTGTATCTCCCACAATGGAGAGGTTGCCCAGACAATCAAATGCTTCAAAGGGAAGCAATTGGTAGACGATCCCAGGTTCCAATGGCTGAGAAAGTGTCAGTTCAATGGCCAGCGGATCCTGAAGTACTGCGGAGGTTACACTTACCGCCGGGATGATGATATAGGAGGCGGGATTTTCCATCAGGAGCGGATCCAGTCGTTCATCAAAGCGCAAAAAGATCTTATCCGATGTGGCAGTAAAAAGGGATTTAAATTCAGGGCCCTGATTGTCCTCGCTCAAAGACCATTGCGAATTTATTTTACCAGGCGTGCCTCCGGTCAGATTGTTGGCCTCAGCCCAGTTCGTCATATCACTACAGATGTGCAGGGGATTGATCATTTCCAGCGCCCATCCACCTGCAGCTTTTGCCGGATCAACATACCAGGTGCTCGAATAGGTGACATCATGCAGGATGATATCATCATCATCCTTAATCACGAGGGTAGCACCTCCATTGGTCAGCGAAGGAAAATTGGTGACCGCAACAGTTCTGCCTTCTCCACCGAAGAGTGGAGCGGTATCCTCATCACACACGATCACATACGCATGAGGCATGATCAATTCATCGGGAAGTGTTCGCTCACTCGATCCCACCATGAGTGTGTAATCGGACAGATTAAAGACATGGTCGCTTGCATTATGTATTTCGATGTATTCAGCATCCGGAAGGGCGATGACCGGAGTAGGGTCAGCCATGATTTCGGTGATGAGCAATTCATACGGAAGCGCATTTTCAATCTGGATGTACGTAAATGTCTTCTGATCGGGTAACATCACATTGCCTGCGACATCCTTCACTTGTTGAGTGGCTAAGGTGTATTCCTGCAAGCTTATGAAAGGGGTATTCCAATGAAGTCGGATATTCGGTTGTACATATTCAACAACATCGGGTGACCTGTTGCCTGGGTTGAGGATGTAGTTTCCTGTCACAAGGACTGAGGCCGCATCCAGCGGTTCATCGAAAAGTAATTCAACTGAAGTATCATCCAGTAGTGTCAGTGAGACACACGTGGGGGCAGTAATATCCGGCAGGATGGGTTGGATGGAGATGTCATCAAAGAAGAATTTATCTCTTCGGGTATCCGTGTATTTGCAATTAAATCCGAATATGGATAAGGCTGGTAGAGGAAGTAATGTATGTGTCGTTGTAAAAAGTAATTCAGGAATCGTTTCTCCGATGGAGTAGCATTGCCACAGACCACTTCCATTTCGGGTAATGCGAAGTTTAAACTCAACAGGTTCTGTTCCTGCAATTCCCGGTGCTGAGGAGGCAAGGCTTTCCCCAACACCGTTATTCAGATACTTAAATTCAATGGGATCCTGATCTCCGGTAGCGCCGATTTCAAGATAATAGCCCGACGCAGTAGCGAGATCAGTAGCATTGATTCCTAGGTAGATTTTGAGTTGATTGCTGGTGGATGGTCCAAATTCCAATTTGAAGTATAATTCCCAAACCATACTATCGATATAGCTCACCGGAGTATATATCCATGAATTTGTCGACCCGCCTGGTGCATTGAGTTGTAACTGAAGATTAGGATTGACGATAAAATTTGTCTTGTCTCCCTGCCATGCATCCAGGCTGCCATCTGAAAAATCTGCAGAAAACTGGCCATATACCGGCATGACATACAGCCCCAAACATAGAATTAACAGTGATCCCACTTTCATTTTTCGAAGGTACTCCAAAAATGAAAGTGGGTGGTAGGACAGGGTATAAAATCGCCGACAACTCAGAGTCGCCGCTGGATGGCGTTCTCGCCGCCAGCTATGATGATTGCTAAGAGGAATTTCTATGG
>DATHZY010000619.1:0-5435 GCA_035458325.1 Saprospiraceae bacterium
AAATGGACCTGTTGGTTCGATGTCAGCTGTAAGTCCGGGTACAACTTCAATGATGATATCTGCTGAGTTCAAACATCCGTCTGCGCTTTCGGCAGTGTATGTAATAAGATGAGGTCCATCTCCTGCATTAGCGGGATCAAATATTCCTCCGACTGTGATTTCGCCCTCCCAGATTCCACCAGGTGGTGTACCGGTCATTTGTATGGGGTTGGCATTTTCACACAGCGTGCCCGGATCATCAATGAGTACTTCAGGCACTAAGACAACATTGATTGTTACTTCCGCTGTATTCGAACAACCATTTGCGTTGCTGACGGTATAGGTGATGATGTGATCGCCCACTCCGGCATAGCCGGGATCAAAGATTCCATCACTCGTTACTTCTCCTCCACTCCATGTACCCCCTGGTGGATCAGCTGTCAATTGAACCGGATCCAGGTTTTCACACATAGGGTTGATAGGAGGATCTATCGTGATATCGGGTCCGGGGTCAATCTCTACTTCTGTCTCGGTGACGGCTGTACATCCAAACGCATCCGTCACGGTCACATAGTACGTTCCGGCCATTCCAATGGTTACATTATTTATAACCGGATTTTGTGATGTCGAAGAATAATTCAGCGGTCCTTCCCATTCATACGAGGTACCTCCATTAGCCATCAGGTTGAGGGTTTCACCGATACATACGGGGCTATTGCTTGAAGCATTTACATCAGGTGGAGGCAAGACAGTAATGACCACGGTATCGTTGTGAAAATATCCGCAGCGATACTCGATCAGGGTAGTATATGTTGTGGTTTGGGTTGGTGTTGCAGTTGGATTGCTTTCATCCAGCGAGGAGAGTGTTGGATCAGGTGCCCAGGTCCAGGCGATTCCGTTTTCATCCGCTTGCAGATCGATACTCTCCCCTTCGCATATTGTCTCATCTGCCATTGGTTCCAGATCAGGCGGGCCAAAACAAACGGTGTGAAGATTAGAAAGTGATCCTGTGCCCGAACTAAATCCATAATAGACCAGGGAAGTTCCGCTGAAGATATTATTGATAATATCCCCTGTATAGGCAATAGTATTATCGTCAAGCACTGTCGTCAGTCTCCTGGCTATCGGATCCCAGGAAACATAAAAACAATGGTCCATACAATCTTCTATATTGTTAATGTTGATGGGAGCAACTAAGCTGGTAGATGCACCATGGTTGACCGATCCCATCGACACGACGGCCATGTGATCACTCGTGGGGTCCGCATAGTTGCCATTGAAATAGTCATCCATTTCAACAGCGATCGATGGGGTTATCCCTTCATAGCCAAGACCCCCACCTCCTACACCGAGGGCTGTATTGGTGGTCGCCAGGATGAATACGATACCATCTGCTCCATTAGCGTCTTTACAACCAAAGGAGAAAGTGGCCTCCTCATAAAATGGTTGTGTCAGGTCAATCGGATTCTGCGAGAAGAAAGACCCTGATTGTCCGGGAGAATCCGGAGTGAGCTGATAGCAGTCTCCTCCCAGATAGCTGGCACTGCCATTGACAACAAAGTTCTGTCCTCGGAGCGATCCAGAAGTGAGGATGACCAATAAGCTAACCACCGTACAGGTTGAAATAATTTGCTTCATCCAAACAGGTTATTCAGGTGAGCAAAACAGTCTGACATCTGGTCAATAGGTGCGATCGGGTAAATCATTAGCTACAATAGGGTACTGAAAATCCAAATCCCGGGAAGTTCTGGCCAACAGGCCATTTCCAGTGGTTTGGAAAATGAAAGTAGTGTTTTATTCTCAAAAGGTCTTGGCCGTTGCAGGAGTTTTCTCCGCCAACCACCGTGATACCCACCGCAATTTCATAGAGATCCCTCTTTGGACTCACATAGCTGGCGGCGATACTTCGGCTTCGCTCAGCACGAGGAACGCCATCCAGCGGCGATTTTATTTCCCATGGAAATTAAAATCAGGCCAATTCCGATTTATGTATAAAAAAATGGAATGGTAAAGCTTCTGAAGCCTATACCATTCCATCTGAAGGAATTTTTATTTCCAAAGCTTCGACTATTCTCAATACACCAAATTTCTTTCGGTTGGTGAGCGTAGTCGAACCATCACTTTTCACTTAAACGTCAACTCGAGCGTATTTCGCATTCGCTTCGATAAAGGCACGACGAGGTGGTACCTCATCTCCCATCAGCATACTAAAGTAACGGTCTGCCTCCTGGGCATCGTCGATACCTACCTTGCGGAATACACGGTTGTCCGGATCCATGGTCGTTTCCCAGAGCTGCTCGGCATTCATTTCACCGAGACCTTTGTAACGTTGTACTTTGACGTTTCCACCTTTATCACCAGCACTGTATCCATCTACTGCAGCCTGGCGTTCTACTTCATTCCAGCAGTACTGGAATTGTGTAGCGCCCTTGGAGACCCTGTAGAGCGGTGGTGCGGCAATAAACAAGTGACCGTTTTCAATCAACGGGCGCATATAACGGAAGAAGAAAGTCAGGATCAGGGTCACGATGTGGCTACCGTCGATGTCGGCGTCGCACATGATGACAATCTTGTGATACCTCAACCGCTCGATATTCAGGATACGTGCCCCGTCTTTTTCTTCAATACTGACACCGAGGGCGGTAAACATATTCTTGATTTCCTCATTGTCGTAGATACGATGTTCCATCGCTTTCTCCACGTTGAGGATTTTTCCACGCAATGGAAGGATCGCCTGGAAATTACGGTCACGGCCTTGCTTGGCAGTTCCCCCGGCACTATCTCCCTCGACCAGGTAAATCTCACATTGCTTCGGATCACGTGATGAGCAGTCCGCCAGTTTACCCGGCAATCCTCCTCCTGTCAGTATGTTTTTGCGTTGTACCAGTTCGCGCGCCTTGCGGGCAGCATCACGCGCACGAGCGGCGATGATTACTTTTTCAACGATCTTCTTAGCATCGGATGGATTCTCTTCGAGATAGGTAGCAAGCGCATCACCTACACATTGTGATACGATACCGACTACTTCTGAGTTACCGAGTTCACCTTTGGTCTGGCCTTTAAACTGAGGCTCAGGCACCTTGACGGAAACCACGGCCGTCAGGCCTTCACGGTAATCTTCACCGGAGAGCTGGACTTTAGCTTTGGTAAACAAACCGCTATCGTCACCATACTTCTTGAAGATACGGGTGATGGCGCGTTTGAAACCAGCTTCGTGTGTACCTCCGTCGCGGGTAGAGATATTATTGACAAATGAAAAGACATGCTCCTGGTAGCCGGTGTTGTATTGCATGGCTACTTCTACTTCGACATTGTCTTCCTTTGCCTTGACATAGATCGGTCTGTCGATCAGGGGTGTGCGGCTTTCATCAAGAAAACGGACAAACTCCCGGAGACCACCTTCTGAGAAGAAAGTCTCCTGCCTTGGATTGCCGCTTTCATCCAACTCGCGGTCATCCCTCAGGTTGAGATAAAGGCCACTGTTGAGGTAGGACAATTCACGCAGGCGGTTAGCCAGGGTATCGTATTTGAACTCAAGCGTTCCAAATATTTCCGGATCGGGCCAGAAGGTGATGATGGTACCGGTTACATTTGATTCACCGATGGCATCAACGGCTGTTGTTGGTTTACCACGTTCGTATTCCTGTCTCCAGATTTTGCCTTCGCGACGCACTTCGGCACGGACTTTCTGGCTGAGCGCATTCACGCAGCTGATACCTACCCCGTGGAGACCTCCGGACACTTTATAGGTGTCGTGGTCAAACTTTCCTCCGGCGTGCAGGATAGTCATGACGACCTCCAATGCGGATTTCTGTAATTTCTCATGCATGCCTACGGGGATACCGCGGCCATTGTCCACGACGGTAAGCGAACCGTCTTTATTAATGATCACTTCGATATGGGTGCAATACCCAGCCAGATGCTCGTCGATCGAGTTGTCGATGACCTCCCAAACCAGATGGTGGAGACCCTTTACATCCGTACTTCCGATATACATGCCCGGCCTCTTGCGGACGGCTTCTAATCCCTCCAGCGCCTGTATATTGTCGGCGCCGTAGTTACCCTTTTGTTCACTCATAAAACGATATCAAAAATTGAGGTGCAAAAGTAAGGAAAATACACCGGATTTCCTAATGGGTTCTAAAGTATATTTTGCTGATTTTCAATAGTATAAACTTATTTTTTTCCATAATGTGAGGGGTTTGTCCGCTTTATCAGGAAAGCTGGAAAATAACCCGGTTTTTGTCCCTGGAAAACCAGGTAGAAAAGCCCTGGAAATGGGGTGAATAAAAGGCTACAAATTCATTTCTCGCGCGGATCCCTAGCTCCCGCCCCGTACGGGTAGCGGGAGACGCAGAGACGTAGTTCCTGTTTAGCCGCTAATTTGCGCTAATTCACGCTAATGAAAATCTGCCTCCTGACAGTCCCTCCCGCCACCCGTAAGGGGCGGGATCTTCGCTGTGCTCGATATGCCCCTCTGCTCTATGCCCTATACCATTTGAGCCTCTTTAGCCTCTTGAGCCTCTTTGGCCTTTTCAGATTCTAAAGTTTTGAATTCTCCAAATTGCCCCGGCTTTCAAGCCGGGGTGTCGGTGAAAGTAAGATTGGGGCTTTAGCCCATACACAATTCATCTTGTGGCTAAAGCTAAAATCCTACTTAATGCTTTACCCCCGGCTAAAGCCGAGGGCAATTGAAGACTTTAATTAATAAAAACTTTCTTCTCCTTGCTCTCCCGCTACCCGTACGGGGCGGGATCTCCGCTGCGCTCCGACTTGCTACTTGCCTTTCGCCTCTTGAGCCTCTTAAGCCTTTTGAGCCTCTTTAGCCATTTTTTAAAAAATCTCTACCTTCATCGACCTAACTCATCCTGTTTACTTAAATCATCTTTTGTAGTGAAAAAACTGTCCTTCCTTCTCATTCTCACCCTTTCATTGATCTCTGTAGCTGGTGCCCAGGATACCATCAAGATCCAGACATTTACCTGGGAAGACAATCATCGTGTTGATTCTTTCGACTTTCCGGATGACCCGGATCAGAAATACCGCAAGATCTTAATGAAGTACAATATGCGTTGCCATGACGCTGTGGTAGGCAATGGAAGTACCGGATGCTACGAATGGGATTACAGTTGTAACACCTTCGTCACTGATCCTACCCGCACTGACTCGACACGGGCCACAGCACCGGACTATACGATCTCCAATTTTAACGGCACCAGTTTTTCGTACAGCAACAGCCCTACCTATGTCTATACAGCTTATACACAACATGAAACAATTCTTGAAGCCGGTAATCTCACCAGTGAAGCACTCTTTACCGGACCAGAGCCATACGTTGCGCATACACCAGCCTCAAAGACCTATCGCTATCAGGTCATCTTACCTGCAGATGAGCTTGCCACCGGTAGCATGCTCGTCGGATCGATCTACGGTTTACGTATTAGCCTTTTAGCATC
>DATHZY010000620.1:0-2865 GCA_035458325.1 Saprospiraceae bacterium
GGTCTAAAAATACGCGCTTTCCAAGGAATGATTCGATCTCACCTCTTGCTTCCGTGCCTAGTTGTTTAATGGCTGATCCTCCTTTGCCGAGGATGATAGATTTCTTTCGCTCATCCAGGGTATAGATGTTTGCAGAAATGCGGGTGATGGGTCCCGCATTGCTTTCCCCTTCCGTAAATGAATCAATGGTGATTTCACACGTATAAGGTATCTCGTCGCGATAGAGTTCAAGGATTTTTCCCCTGATAATTTCGCTTACAAAAAACCGCTCTGGTCGATCTGTCAGTTGATCTTTTGGATAAAACTCTGGCCCTTCCGGTAAGGACGAAACGATTTCGCCCATGAGTTCCTGTACATTATTTCCTTTAAGTGCAGATACTGTATAGATCTTTATACCTGGAAGGAGTGCAGATAATTCTGTCACCCTTGCTTCCAGTTCTTCCGCACTGACCATATCCATTTTGTTGATGATCGCCAGGACCGGTGAGGTGTGTGATGCAATACGTTGGAGCAGGTTATGTTGTTCACTGAGCGGCTCATATGGATCGGTGACAAACAGGATGATATCTGCGTCATCAAATGAAAGGCTGATGAACGCATTCATCATCTGATGCATGCGATAGGCAGGCTCATCGATAAAGCCGGGTGTATCTGAGAAGACAATCTGAAAATCCTCACTGCTCACGATCCCAATGATCCGGTGACGTGTCGTCTGCGGCTTAGAGGTGATGACAGACATCTTCTCGCCAACCAGTGCGTTGAGCAATGTTGACTTGCCCATGTTGGGGCGCCCGAGTATATTGACAAACCCGGACCGGTGTATTTTTTGTTCAGCCAACGCGTAAAAGGTTTTGAGAGAAAATCTGTTGTTCTGCCCATTTGAGCAGTGCCCTTGGTTTGCGGCCCCTCCAGGGTGAATCCGTCAGCAGGTGGACATACTGATTGAGGCCATATCCATACATTTCATCTGAAACATGTTTCAGCGGATTGATAATAGCCACCCAGCCCTCGTTGTCAGATACCTCATCATGCCATTCTTCATAATAGGCATTGTCATCTGCAGCATGATAATTGAGTACATTTTCGCAGACCAGCATAAACTTATTGATGCCTTCATTTTGCATGAGGTCTGTGATTTCCCTGCGGAGGGTCATGATATCATTCGTGATACAGTCATTCCACTCACCAATCATTTCAATGATGGCATAATGGAGTTCGTAATCGACGTAAATGATCTTGATGTAGAGCGTTGGGCTACCAATCTCATCCCATTGGGGATGGATGTAATAATTGTAAATCGCGTTGGTGTAATAGAATTCGTCATAGTCCCGGCCGTACAGGGGAGACCGTTCGTCCTCTGAAGCTATGTATGCATCCCTCCACTGAAAATACGGCTCGATATCGTGCATGGCACAAAAATACAAGTTTCGCGCGTAGGGATAGGTAGAAACCAGCCATGCTATAACTTTGTTAACAGGAAGCCGATGCAGCATAAACCTTTTATAATCACCATCGTTGGACCTGAAAGCAGTGGTAAAACCACCCTGGCCAGGGAGTTAGCCGACTTCTATGAGGCACCATGGGTGCCTGAATTTGCCAGGAAGTATCTGGAAGGGCTTGGAAGGCCTTACCATGAGAATGACTTGAATCACATCGCTGTAGGGCAATTGGAGGCGATTTCGGAAGTGCTGGGTAGACAGTTTGCAGGTGTCAGTTTTCAGTCGGCAGTTGGCAGTCTTCAGTCTTTAGTTGGCAATTTTCACTCTTCAGTGGGTAGTTTTCAGTCGCCTGTTGGCAATTCTCAGTCGGCAGTTCACAATTCAAGGGAAAGGACCCAGAAATCCTTTCTGGCGTTTCAACGGGAGGAGTTTGGAGAGGAGCCGAGGCCCCTGGTGATCGTAGATAGTGGGATGTTGAGCCTGAGGATGTGGGCGAGGATAAAGTATGGAATTACGATACCTGTTGTGGAGGAAGCTCTGAAAGAAGATATGACCTCCCTTTATTTGTTAACACGCCCTTTTTCTCAATGGGAAAATGATCCGCTCAGGGAAGCACCGGTTCTCCTGGATCGTGTGTGGATTTATAACCATTATCTCAAGGAACTCAGTTCTGTTCGATAGTGGTAATCCATTTTAACACTGCATGAATCAATACATCAATTGACCTTCCGCTTTGTTTGCTGAATTGTCCCTGGAGTCGTTGGGCAAGAATGTCATTGAACGAGATGGCTTTGTGGCCGAGGATATTGGAGAGGAGATAAATGGCTGATGACTCCATTTCCAGGTTCATAAATGGCAGTCCGTCGATTTCAATCTCATGCAACGCTTCAATCTGAATATCATAATCCAGTTCTGCACGTATAACACGGCCCTGAGGACCATAAAAGCCTGGGCAAGTCAATGTGATACCTTCTTTAAAGGACTCAGGAAATGCATTCAGGTCAAAATGATGCCTGCTTGTCAGGTAGGACCAGGAGGGTAATAGCCGATGTTCAAAATGTTGATGCTGATAATACATGCCGATGACATCAGTCCCAACTGCAAGGCCTGTGACAACAATATCATCTGCCATCACATCAGGATGGATAGAGCCTGAAGTACCAATCCGGATCAGGTTGAGTGAAGTAAGATTTTCCTTTGACTTTCTGGTCTGCAGATCCACATTGACCAGGGCATCAAGTTCATTGATGACGATATCGATATTGTCTGTACCAATTCCGGTGGAAATGACACTGATCCGCTGGTGATTAAACCATCCGGTATGGGTGATAAACTCGCGCTTCTGCTTGATCAGATCAATCGTATCAAAAAAGTTAGAAACTTTAGAGACCCTTCCCGGATCGCCTACCAGGATAACAGTGGGTGC
>DATHZY010000621.1:0-2762 GCA_035458325.1 Saprospiraceae bacterium
CCGTGGTGGGCGAGAAGATCAGCCGGGCCATTGACCATAGTCTCAAAAACTCCATTCCCCTGATGATTATTTCCAGGTCGGGTGGGGCCAGGATGATGGAATCTGCCTTTTCCCTGATGCAGATGGCCAAAACCTCTGCCAAATTGTCTCAACTGGCCGCTGCTAAGATTCCCTATATCTCCCTCATGACTGATCCTACAACCGGTGGTGTAACAGCCAGTTATGCAATGCTGGGCGATTTTAACCTCGCCGAACCGGGAGCCTTGATTGGATTTGCCGGACCTCGGGTGATCAGGGAAACCATCAAGAAGGATCTGCCGGAAGGTTTTCAGACCTCCGAGTTCCTACTGGAGCACGGTTTTCTTGATTTTATCGTTGACAGAAGCGAACTCAAGTCAAAACTTGCGACTTTGCTCATGCTGATTGAAAACAGGGCAAAACCCCGGAAATCAACTACGCCGGCAGTTCCACAACCGTAAACGTTTCTTCAAAAGGATCGCAAATGCTGATCATGGAGTCTATCCATGAGGGACCATACTGCGCGTAGAAGGACAGAAAGTTTTCTTGTCTTTCCTGTAAACCATTTTCTGGAAATAATTTTTCCTTTAATTTCTGGATGCGCTTGATATGGGTATCCTGCTGTTGCTTTTCAGCACGCAACAATCTTGAGCCTAACTGCTCAAATTGTTTTGCCTGCTTTACTTCCTCCGCCAGGATGGCCTTGGCGAGTGTCGGATCTAATTTATCAGCTTTGGCAGCTAATTCCTCATAGGCGGATTTAATGCTTTTCAGTTCATCTTCAAATCCCAGGTCAGTTTGACTATGACTCTTCAAATACCTTTTAACAATAGCATCAATATCCATCAGCATGTCTTCCCAGGTTAGATCAGATTTTTTCAACTGGGTAGCTGAAGACTCATCAATGAGCAATAGCGAGTTTCTCCTGATGAGCATTGGGAAATGAATTTCAGCCGCGGTAAATTGTGCTTTACGTTCCATCCAGTAGGCTATTTCTCCACCGCCACCCACAAATGCCAGGTTGGGCAATATAAACTCCTGGTATAATGGGCGCATGGTCACATTTGGACTAAACCGCTCCGGGTTTTGATTTAATTCCAGCAATAGTTCATCCAGTGAATATTTTGTCCCGCTTTCCACTCTTACAAATCCGCCATCCACGAGCTCAATGCGTTCCCTTTGCGCTCCTGTCATATAAAACAGGTTTACCTGCCTGCAGTATGCCTGCGTTTTAAAACCTGCTTTTTCAAGTGCTTGCTGGGTAGGTGTTACATATTTAAACGAAAATTGCTCTTTTAACTCCCGCTCCATCACAGGGGCAAAGGCTTTTTTAAGCTCCACATCATCCATGCTGAGCACCAGCAGGCTATGTTTTTTGAAAAGGCCATGGATCAGCAGTTGATGAAACTGCCCATAGTTATTAGCCTTCTGCAAGCAGTTTTCGAGGAGCTCCTTGATTTCATTTCCATGGAGACTGTTCGAAAACAATTCTACTACGGATTGGATCACACTATCCAAGACATCCAGTGACAACCTACCGCATGGTCCGGAAGCGGTACGGTCCCATTGATACTTCCGCCCGAAGAGGTGAAAATGATTGATCTCTGCCCAGTCATGGTCTTCGCCACCAATGACAAATACCGGAATGAATCTTTGATCAGGATAAGACTGGTTGAGATGAATAGTTGTATTAATCGTCGAAGCGATCTTGTAGATGTGATACAACGGCCCCGTCAATAAGGACGGCTGATGGGCAGTGGTTATTGTAAACGTATCTTCGCTTAACAGCAGATGGTCAGGGTATGGAAACTCCATTTCCAACTGATCGTATTGCTTTTTTAATACACTTAACAAAAGTGGGCGATCCACTTTAAAGTTTTTACGATTGGATATAATTTCCTTAAGAGAATTGCTGCCGGGAGGGTAGGAGATAAACGGATCCAACATAGGATCGTGTTTGATATACGCCAGGTCAGTATGGCTCCAAAGGCTTAGTCGCGAATAATCTACGTGAAAAACATTCATAATAGCAAGGGTGATGACTTTGACAAACACCCTATCCCTGGATTGGTTCAGGGGGCAAGTTATCAAATCCAATGGGCTTGGCTAAATCAGGATATGTTCTTTGAGCATTCTTTATCTTGCGGCTGCTAAATCAAATATTATCATGACGCGTATTTATCCAGCCTGCAAGTTTCTGGCGCTGATCATTTTCCTGGTAGCTGCATGGGTTCCATCCAGCGAAATCCTTGCCCAGAAAGGAAAAACAGATAAAGAATCAAAAAGCAGCACGCCTAAACCTATTAAAACCGGTTTTGACACAGTGGGAATTTCCGGCCTCAAGTTCCGAAGTATAGGACCTGCGCTGACTTCTGGTCGAATCTCAGAGATCGCCGTTGATCCGCTGAATCATAAGCGTTATTTCGTGGCTGTTAGCTCCGGAGGCGTCTGGCGTACAACCAATGCAGGGACAACCTTTGAGCCTGTCTTTGACGGGGAAGGTTCTTATTCTATTGGAACCGTCAATATAGACCCATCTAATCCTAATGTAATTTGGGTCGGATCCGGAGAAAATAACAACCAACGTTCCGTCGCTTATGGAGATGGTGTCTATAAATCTATTGATGGAGGCAGTACATGGCAAAATGTCGGATTGAAGAACAGCGAACATATCGGTAGAGTACTCATTCACCCAAAGAATTCCGATATCGTGTTTGTTGCAGCCATCGGACCACTTTGTTCTG
>DATHZY010000622.1:0-7125 GCA_035458325.1 Saprospiraceae bacterium
AGTTTTTCATACCCCGATCTCGATGCCTTAAAAATAGCACCTGATAAAGTGTTATGGGACAAGGCCCGATTGCATCTGGCACTGACAGACTTATCCGGTATCGGTGCAAGTGTATATCTGGCATTGGGTGACCAAAAGATACCGATGACGGCTGCTGTACCCGATGGCCTGCAATTGCCCAGTGGGCTGATGTGCAATCTTCCGGATTCAGTAGCGTCAAGCGAGAAACTGGATTTCCAGATCAGGCTTTCCCTGAAGGGCAGCCAGGGGATTTATTTTTCTCCCGTTGCTGGACAAAACAAAGTGAAGCTTACCTCTTCGTGGCCATCTCCGAAATTCGAAGGGCAGTTTTTACCTGATACCAGCACGGTCACAACATCTGGATTTGAAGCCACCTGGACCATCTTCGATATCAACAGGCAAATATCCCAGCAGTGGACAGAAGGTAATCCCCAGACGTTTCAAAACGTCATCCCAAACCGATATCCAGATCCTTACGCATATGAAACACAAACAAATGCCAAACCGGTATTTGGTGTAGAATTGTTAGATACAGTTGATCATTACACTAAAAATGAACGTACTGTTAAATATGCGTTTCTGTTGATCACCCTCACGTTTGCAGTCTACTTCTTCTGTGAAGTGTTGAAAAAACAAAAAGTACATCCACTACAATATGGACTTGTCGGAGCAGCATTGGTCATCTTTTTTATTCTCCTGCTATCCTTGTCCGAGCACATTGGCTTTGATCCGGCATATGGTGTTGCTTCCGTTTCGACGATCCTTTTGATCACCCTGTACAGCCGAAGTATTTTTTCTGAAAAGAAATATGCCACGGTCGCGGGTAGCTTGTTGGTCGCCTTGTTTGGATTTATTTATATCATCCTCCAACTTGAAGACTATGCGCTCCTTGCCGGAAGTATAGCGTTGTTTGTGATCATTGCGTTGATTATGTATCTCACCAGAAAGGTGAAATGGTAGAAAAGGCTAAGGCTAAGGCTAAGGCGAAGAAAGTAAAGTAAAAAAGGGAAACCATGCAGGGGTTCAAAATTTTGAATCCCTGCATGGTTTCCCTTTTTTCTTGGAAGCCATTTAGTTTACTTGTAATCCGGATCCATATCTGGTGTGCGTAACCCCGCCACCTCATTAGCCATGAGGATGAAGACATTCCAGCACAACCCACGTGTGGAGACCCACCAGGTATCTGTTGATGTCCATTTTGTAGGAATAAATTCTTTGCTGAAAGGCCATTCAGGGTTAAGATAGATCTCTGCCCAAATCCTGTTTTCCATCATGGTATTGGATTTGGACCATCCGTGTTTCAAACCAACAACATAGGCGCAATACTCAGCCCTGAACCAACTACCCCCGTTGTAATAATAGCCATCGCTTTTGCCATTGCTATAATTCTCCGCACCAAATTTTTCAAAGGGCTGATAATCGCCACTGAGATATGCATATCCTGGTGCCTTTTTGATCAACCTCACGCAAATCGGCGCTGTAGTTCCGTACGCTGGGTGAGGTGAGTTGGTTACTTTATTCAACAACGGTATCTGGTCAAGATGATTTTGTACCATTTTATCAGTCAGTATGGGCTTACCAAACAACCATAATGAAAAGAACTCGGGTTCAAGATCAGTCAGGGTGATGATGTCCGGGTAGTTTCGGTCAAACAGCAAATGCTTTCTTTCATTGTCATAAAAATTCCTGTACTCCTCTTCTGCTTTTTGAATATACGATTCAGTGATGTCAAACCCCAATTCTTTAATCGTCCGTAAGGCGATGGCCAACATCCCCTGATTCACACCCAGTCGGTCTGTTTTAGGATTAAAGTCAACGATGTCTACCTGGCTTAGGGAAAAGTGAGATTTACATTTTCCATCTCCATCCTCGTCAAATTCATTGAGCACATAAGCCACAGCCTTTTCTATTTTCTCCTGTGGCAGCGTGATACCAAAACGACGTTTGTTGAGCATAGCCCATATCAGCCATTCGATGGTAGCTTCATTGTCTTTTGCTTCGACGGATCCCATGAGGGGTGTGATGATCGTGCCGATGCCTCCATTGGGTGTTTGTGTCTTTCCCCATTGTTCCCAAAGTGAAAGGTTGAGTTCTTTGTTGTAGGTAGACACCGCGGCAAAAAAGCAATCCCGGTTGTACATATCCGGTGCATAATTCATGTTGGGCACATTAAACGGCGTAAAGTCCCTGGTGTCTGTAATCCAGGTGAGCATGTTGAAATTGGCATACAGCATCTTTTCAATCAACGATCCTTCAAAGCCTTTGGCTTCAGCGAGCCGCGATTGTGCCGAGATCATAAATTGCTGATGCGTAGTCCAGGGTTCTGCGAAAACATAAGTTGTCTTCTGCACTTTTTCGCCAATGGGCAGCATGTTGTAAGGCTCAACCGCAGGTTTGTGTTCTGCGATCTCAAGCATCATGATCTCCACCTTTCCCTGCTTTCCGGGGGGAGTGCCGATAAAGACAGAGACACTGTCATTTTCAATATACGGTACCAGGATACTGCCTTCAAAAAATGCCCATTCGTTTTCATCACCAGGAAATTGGTCAATATATTTTACGCCATGTTCCAGTTCAAAGGTCTTCACTCCGTTTTTAACCCTGAATAATTTTAGCGTCACAGGCGTGTTTCCCTGGCGCCAGAAGGAAATTGTATAGAGCTTTTGATCTTTGAAGGGAGCAATGAATTCAATCCCTGCCCGGTGATCAGATGAACTGTTTATCGAAATTCCATCCCATCTGTATACTACCGCATTTCCTTCAATTGAATATTTTTCAGGCATTGGAAGGATGTCTTCACCGCCGTCATCCAGATTATACATTTCCCCAAAAGTCTGCCTGATGTAATGATCGTGAAGAGATTGTTCTGAATCAGTGGCCACAGAAAACAAATTAACATCCGGCAGGCGACGCATGCCCACAAAGCCACCTCCTCTTCCACTAAACCGCCTGCGTGTATTCCGGGTATAGTGATTTTTGTAACCGGCATCTGTTAAAAAACCAACGACATCATTGCCTTGTGTAACAAAACCTGCTGCAGGAAAAATTTCATGCACAAAGCCACCGGGGAAGCTATCATGTTCAAAAGTGACATATCGTTGAGGTATTTCCGCAGGCATATTGGTTTCTTTTAGAATATAGTACATGCCAGGCATCGAGGGTTGCAACAACTCAACCGTTTTTCTTATTACATGATCATCGATGACCTCATAGGTGACATTGACCGAAAGGTTGGTGTCAAACTCCTTTACATACGAATCCCGTTTCAAGGTGATGCGCTTTTCGTTTCCTGTCCAGGTTTCCCCCGTCCATTTTATGTTAGCTTCAGTGCTTAGGTCCAGGTTAAAAAGCTGGAGAGAGAATTCTTCGGTGTTGGCCACCAACTTATGTGACCCATTGTAAATATCCACATGGAAACCTGCAAGACCATCGCCAGCTATGCTAAGTGAAAGGGACTGGCTGGTGGCGGATGAAGCAGTAAGTAGTGTGAGCAGGCATATAAAACATGCCGTAAAGTTAGATTTAGCGTAAGACATATAAAGCTATTGATTGCTCAATCTAGGTATAATACTTGTCTGATAACATGATTGCCTGAACAAATGGCTATTTGTCCGGAAGACATTGCCTGCGCGCTATGGCTGCAGCGATCAAAGAATGCTGCTGGAAAGAAGATGACGCATCCTCTCAAGATGATAAGGATTTGCAGTCGTGTTGCAGCCTTTCAAATTAGTTTGAGGCTGATTACACTATGGTGCCTGAAGTGGAATAGAATGATATTGCATGGAGTCCATCTGGTTTATTTTCCATTCTGCTCAAAACGGCAGTACTCCTGCATTGAATACGAATATATAACATGTATGGAAAAAATATATTTGACTGAGGGCCATATATATTTTATATTAGGTTAAGTTTTTCCCAAGACCAAAAGACCTTTTTGCATTATGATATTTTCTAGCGTCAACCTTTTATAAGAAATTTTGGATTGACCCTGTTTTTTAGGCCCTTGTGCTTCGGGTAACGCATTGTATAACACACAAGACTGGATTATTTGTATGGTTTGGCTATTCTCATAGCCAGCATGCTTATTGCATTTTATGTACCGGTGGTGCCTATGTTCATGGAAATATAGCACCGGATATTGTATTGTTTATTCAAAATGTTCACTGGCTGAAATCAACTTTAATTAATTACAGAATATTAAATCAACCTCACCCCGAATTCTTTTTAACATTTAAAATAAAGTTACATGTACACCATGCCCAACCCCCCGGTGGATACCTTGGCGGGTAACCCACCTGCGTCCCTGAGTGATGCACACTGGTACGCTATTTACACCAGGTCGCGTTTTGAAAAGAAAGTGCACCATGATTTGGAGAAATCCAATTTCCAGGTTTTTCTTCCGCTCATCAAGGTGAAAAAAAAATGGAGTGACCGGATGAAGACCGTCAGTGAACCGTTATTGCCCAGTTATGTTTTTGTCAAACTTGAACGTCAGAGCATCCCGAGATTGAATTATTACCCTGGCATCGTTCGTCTGGTCACTTTTGACCGGAAGCCATGCCGGGTGCGGGAAGAAGAAATTCAATTACTCGAGCAGATCACAACGCATGGCATCAATGTGCAACAAGCTGTGCATTGCGAGATAGGAGATAAAGTAAGGATTGTGCAGGGACCCTTGAAAGGGTGGGAGGGAAATGTAGAAGCCAGGAAGGGGCAATCACGGATTGTCTTTCAGATTGCCAGCATCTTGCAGTGCATTAGTGTGGAGGTGAGTATGGGAGAGGTGGAGAAGGTCAGGTAAGTAGAGGAGACATTAAATATAGGGCAGACCCTTTTCAAATCGATCACGGACCTCACTCAACCGAAGATTTGAAGCAAGTTGATAGTGTGGGGGATCTACAAATCCTGTCCAGTGGCCGCCCCATTCCATTCCAGGGATCTGTGCAGCCATGGCAATTTGTGCAGCCTCATTATAGGGACCAGGTTTGGTTATATAGCCACCGCTTTGCGTGAAAAGGCCAATATCCCAGGCAATGCCAAAATTATGATTGCTGCTGCCTCCCCGGGCATTGGTCACAATGGGAGGAGGATTACCGTACCGTCCTTTTCGAAAGAGATCATTTTGCTCGAGGTAGGTTCTGGTTCCGGAAATGATCTTTGCGCCTATTCCTGCATCCCGCAGCGCATTCATAAAAATCCTTGCCGCCTTTTGAGCTTCAAGATGAAGGGAATAGATGTTTATTTCGGAGCGGCTATCAAACGTGCCATACGTAGCAGCGATATCCGTGGATTGATTTTCGAATGCAGTGACAGCGGCTTCGGTTTTAGGCCCCCAGATGCCGTCAAGCTTACCTGTATATAATCCACTGGATTTTAGAAGGCGCTGGAAGAAAAGAATGTCGGTTTTGAAAAGGCGGTCGCTCATTTTTTGATCAGATTTGATGGTTTAACAATTATAGGTTACAGGCTGGGTTTTAGTTTTAAAAATTGGACAGTTATATTATACCAGCCAGTATGTTGTCATCGGTTGTCATTAATTGATAAAGCTGTGTATTTCCCCGGGCGCGTTACATGGGAGGCTCAGTCGCATCTTAATGGGAGGGTGGCTGATGAAACGAGAATATTTAGTTGATGAATTCCGAATTTGATTTGATATAGGGCCCCCTTGATGTTATTCCTCATCGGACGCACTTTCATCGTAGGCGCGTCTCTGTTCTTCGGGTATGATCTTATCATTTATTTCCCTATGCGGATTGGGCAACGTCGACTCCACATTGTAAATCAGATATTCGTGATAAGCCAAAACTACCGGGTCGTCTTCTTTTTGTTTTAGGACCACATCAATCCGGGAGACCATTGTAGCGGATCCAACGGGGTCCAGTAATATCAGCAATTCTTTCATATGCATTAGGATGAAATAATACCTCCAGTGCCTGAAATCCTGGCCTTCCTTAAAGTCTGTATTGAAGTTAATGACCGTGGTTAGCGCGTCATGTTCTTTCAGTTTCTCTTTGTCGCTAAAGTATGCCACATATTTCAGGAAGCCCATGACACCTTTTGAATCCCCTTTATTGACGATCATAAATTCTCCGATCGCTCGTTGTTCTTCCCGGAAGATCAAATAATCACCCCAATCCTGCCAGTCATCAAATTGAATGATGTGCCCGTCCGCTAACACATTTTTTAGCTTGTCGAGGCAGGTCTCCAGTTCTTTATTTCGCTTTGTATTTGAACTTCGAAGAAAGGTGATCTCCTGTCGGTACAGTTCAAGCCAACCCAAAAGGGCACTCATACGATAGCAGGTACTGATCAGTTTGTATCGGAGGTAGTGCTCGTCATGAGCTGAGTTGCGGGTGAGCGATCCGGGTTTTACTTTGAGGATATCCTTTTTCAGGTACTCTGTAGGAAAACCATTATAAATTTCAATCAGTCGTTTGGCATATTCCATGGCAGCCAGCATGATGGGATCCCTGTATTTATTGAAGAGTAAATCAATGGTTTTCTTTTCCCGTTTCCGCTCAAAATGCATGGTCAGGAAATACTCTTTGATGAAGAGTGCAATCAATGATCCAAGGGTGGATACAATGGCTGCCGCAACACCTAGTTTTAGAAAATCGGCAAAGGACATGATTGTTGATTGTGGCTAGTGAAAGAATGCGGAAAGGGATTCTTGCGTATCATTGCCCTATCGTCAGTTTCCAGCGGTTGAGTTTGCCTACGTCCTGTCCGGCAACATCTGAAATCTTAAGTTTCCAATCACCCTGGATGGGTCCACCTTCCAGCGTAGCTAATGCCGGAAGGTTGCTGACCTGGTAGGTCTTGATAATATTGTCCGCATTTCCACCACTCAGATTGTGAAGCGTTATGGCCGTGCCGGCAGGCGAAACGAGATTGACGATCAAATCACTGATAAACGTATGGGTGATATCGATTTCTACTTTTATATCACGAATCGTTCCGGTAGTCGTCGAATTTAGTTTTCGTTCTATTCCAGCAGGATTGTTGTCTGGTATGGAGACACCTGGCGATTCCTCCAGCATGATATCCGCGGATGCGCCAGTACTAATGTGTAAAGTCCAACTTTGTAATGTGCCGATATCAGCG
>DATHZY010000623.1:0-5030 GCA_035458325.1 Saprospiraceae bacterium
GGGTGCTTCATCAAGGAGTATCATCGTGGATATACCATCTGATACATCAATTGTTGATCTGCCCTCTACAAAGAGAGGAGCGGAATCACCACAATCAATCCATGCGGTACAAACTGCAGTGCATCCATATTGATCTGTTAATGTCAGGATGACATATACCGGGGCCTCTCCGGTATGGATTAAAAGCCTGGGAGTCCCCTGTCCATTCTTGATATAAGAACCCTCGCCAATCAATTCCCATAAATAAGTTACTTCTTCCTGATCTCCAATAACAGTGCTCTTCAGGACTACCTTATCGGAATGACAATCCACTTTTTTGGGAACACCAATTGTACAGGTAAGCAGTGAAGCAGGCCTCCAGGTAATATGTTGCACCGCTACTATCACATTACCACAGGCATCTGTTCCGCTCCAATGACGGTATACATCGTATATACCAGGCTGATCAGTCTCCGCGATCACTTCACTGAATAGGATCGTTACAGGTTGTGCCGGATCATCCGAATACACATGTGGAATGGAAGGCAATTGTTCACAAAATACCTGTGCGTCTCCAGGCACGCCCGTTAAGACAGGTGCCACATCATCCATGATGTCGACTGTATACTGCTCCTCCGCGCTATTACCACATTCATCAGTCATGGACCAGCTATATATCCTTCGCTCAAAATATCCCTCTGTTGCACAATTCTCTGCGAAGGAATTACTGACACTAAAGGAAGGAATGATTTGGTCATCACATTGATCAACTCCTAAGATGCTATTTTCGTTCAGGGTGTTTAACTGACCTATCATGCCAGTATCTGACAGATACATAAGTGTAGAACTTTCTGCAATCAATTGATTAAGCCAGGAGTAAGTCGGAATAGAGAATGTTGGTGGAATGGTATCCTTTACGGTGATGCGTTGCGCATGTGAGGCGATATTTCCGCAAGGATCAACAGCTACAAAAGTCCGGATGATCACCAACTGATTGGTGCAGAGTTGTTCCGCTACCGAGTCTCCTTCAATAAACACCATCGGCTCCTGGCCACAATTGTCAATGGCGGAGGCCATTCCGGTAATATTTGGTGATGTATGGGTTACACAACTGATCGTAATATATTCAGGCACTGTCAGGATGGGAATAGTCGAATCAGTCACCTCAATCTCCTGGTCAACCGAGCCCAGCTCGCTGCATCCATTAGATGCTGTCCAGGTACGGGTCAGCAGAAAATCCTGACTGCATACTCCATATACGATCTCATCACTATAGGTAATGATTATATCCCCTTCGCAAGCATCCGTGGCGGTTGCAAAACCTGTCACAGATGGGTCAGTAGAATCCATGCAACCTAGACTCAAATTCAGTGGAGCGCTCAGGGTTAAAGGCATGCCAAGTGGAATACACACTTCCTCGATCGGTTCACCCCAAGGGGTACTTCCTGTACCAATATATCTCCAGTTAAACTGTACGACATGCTCTACTGACGGGGCAGATTCATAAGCAGGATCGGGATCCAGTACGGTGATCACGGCGCCATCATCAGCTACCAGGAAACCTCCATTGGCAGGATTAGCTTCCATATCCCAGACGAGTGACGGGCAGAAACTTTCTGCATTCGGATCCGCATCATCTATATCAAAACAAACCCTGAATATTTTAGTCCATTGCACGGTATCCAGTATGACGGGCGTACTATCGATCGTCACTAATTGTATAGCGCCATTCACAAAATCAGCCGGACCTGAAAAACCAAACAGGGCTGGGCCCGCAGGACTGGTATTGATGTGTGGAGGATTGGGGGCAAAGGCTGCATATCCGCCCTGGAAATCATCAAAGCCAACGAATTCCAGTACGCTGTCATCGTAGAAGAACCGGACATTCATGCCAAAGACCTGAATATCGGATGTATCGCTCAGGAATTCCACATCCACGCAATACTGCGATGTGGTGGCATTCCAATCAGGATTCGCAAATCGTACGGTTACAAGGGGTACAATTGCCTGGGAAGAAAGGATCCCACCAAAACAAAAACTACTTATTAAGATGGAAAGGGTAACCCTGGTATAGAGGGTAAATAAAAACTTTTTCATTGTATTTGGATTTGACATCGGTAAATGAGTAATGCATCAGGCAGCAATTACATGACCTCATACTCCTTTCCATAACCTTGTATGTCAAAATTGGATTCAGCTATATGCAGCCATGCATTTTTAATCTGCGATTAAAAACATCCAATCCATTACAATTGCCTTTGGCAATGAGACACGTATCCTTATACGTCTCCAAGAGAAAATGTTTTTACCCGGTTCGCTGGTGTTTTATATCCACTTCGCGTTCATCGCGGGATATAATATTTCAGCATTGCAAAAATGAGGATTATATCAGGCAACTGGATTACAGAATTCCAAATATTAATTGTACAATTCACACTAATCATAACTGTTGTCCGTAGCCTCCAGGCTGCGGACTGAAAAATCAAACCCTTCGTTGTCCGTAGCCTCCGGGCTGCGGACTGAAAAATCTTCATAACTGTGCCCTGGTAAAAATCTGTATCAGCAGCCTCCTGGCTGCAAGTAACAAACATAACTGTTGTCCGTAGCCTCCTGGCTGCAAGTAAAAATCATAACTGTTGTCCGTAGCCTCTGGCTGCGGACAGAAAAATCATCATAACTGTGCCTTGGTAAAAATCTGTATCAGTAGCCTCCTGGCTGCAAGTAACAATCATAACTGTTGTCCGTAGCCTCTGGCTGCGGACAGAAAAATCTTCATAACTGTGCCCAGGTAAAAATCTGTATCAGCAGCCTCCTGGCTGCAAGTAACAATCACTCCTCTACTCCACCCTCAAACAACCTATAACTCACCCCCGCCGAAAAGGTCAACGGCTTGTAACTATTATTATCAAAGCTAAAATCCTGGTACTCCTCCCGCACATACATATCGTTGACCTGCTGACGAACACCCAATTCCAACTGCAGACGAGGCAAGACCTCGTAGGTAGCCCATGCACTCACTCCCCATTGAAAATTGCGGATGCCATGTAGTGCAGTTGTTTTATTCTCGATGACCACCCATTTACATTTGGTCATATCTCCGGTGGTTGTCATTTCAACAGTTACCCTCTTTTGGGATGCAGCAGCATACAAGGGCGTTTGAAAATAGGCACCTCCGCGGATGCTTAATTTGCCGGGGATGATATCATATCCGATATCCAGTGGAATTGACAGGTTGAGCATCTGCTGATGTGTTCGGCGGTCAAGGCCTGCGGAAACATCAGAAGATGAATTTTCATAACAATCGCATTGTGATCCAACAAAGATCGGATCTTCCTCGTCATAGACCGTATCTATGCTGATCACATCAGAAATTGAAAAATTGGAAGATGATCCTATACTATAGGTTCCATAGTTTAATCCCAGTCCGGTCCGAAGTGAAACACGTTCAGATAACTTGATGGAAAAAAGGCCATTGATTTCATACGCTGTCCGAGCCAGATAATCCTTTGTGTTCTCGCTGATGAAGTGGTAATACCTCCTAATGACCGTCGTATCGTCCAATCGTATATCAGATGATGCATCAAACGAATCCAGTTTCGTATACTCCCCGGACTGTGTAAAATTGACTCTGGCGTTGAGATCGAAGACTACTTTTTGTGCATTGATTTCGAATACAGCAAGTAAGAGTACAACCAGGCTGAATAGTTTATTGGGCATATCGGGTGGTTTGAATTTCCTGGGTTAAGGTAAGAAATATTCTTTCCCGCAAAAACATAAATTACCGCGCCGGCCCACACGTTGCTTGTTGACTTCGACCCTTTCTGGCAATACAATAGAATATGAATTTTATCTTAATGATGTCCTGTTCCAGGCCATCATACTTTTTTCGCGTCTTATCCGCTTAATCCGCCTGTAAAAACTGGGTGTCAGGCCTGTTACTTTTTTAAACTGACTGGAAAGATGGGCTACACTGCTATAGTCAAGTTTGTAGGAAATCTCGGTAAGATTGAGTTCTTCGTATGCCAGCAGTTCCTTCACTCGCTCCACTTTATTCAAAATGACAAAATACTCAATCGTAATCCCCGTAACCTCTGAAAAAAGGTTAGCCAGATAGGTATAATCGTAGTTAATTCGCTCGGCAATAAACTCAGAAAAATTGTCTTTCGGGCATGCTTCCTGGGCCCGGATCATGTCAACGATCACTATCTTTATCCTTTCCACCAGCATACCCCTTTTATCTTCGATTAATTCAAGGTCCATCAGCAGCAAGGCATCCTTCAATTGCAGATACCGCTCAGGTGAAAGGATATGGCAAAGTTCGATTTTGCCTATAACAACAGATACGTACCTCATTCCCAGGGACTCCAGGAGTGATTTCACGTTCATGATGCATCGCAGGGATGACATGTGTTTAATGTACAGCTTCATTGTTTATTATTGGGTTCCTCAAGCTCAATGGCTGCTAACGCAGGTTTGTTCGATTTAATTCAATTGAACTCGTAAAGGACCCAGGCGGGTTGTTATGATAAGGTTAAAAAGACCCAAAGGACCCTCCCTCCATGGAAAGGTCCTTTGGATTGTTTTTTTGCACAATCCGTTCACCCACCTTTAATTAACAGAGTAGGACAATAACCTTTGTCATCAGAAACCACTCCGTTTTAATTGTTGAATAATAAATATGAATTGCACATGTGTGCTTACCACCTGGACATTCTATGCACGCAGATTTACATCTTTATACATAGCATGAGATAGGGCATTCGCGCAGTTTACCGGTTTTCACCTTCCTTATTGACAAGGATATAGGATCTTTCAGCGGAACAAAGATCAGCCTACTATAGCACGAACATGTTGTGAAATCCTTACATAATTTTATAAAATTCTTATATAATTCTGTTTAAATCCAGAATTACCTAAATCCCGTTTTTCGCAGTCTCCATGCTGCGGACAGTAAAAGTTGTTTGTAGCCTCCGGGCTGCGAACAATAAAATCATCATGGCTGTGTCTATGTAAAAATCTGTGCCAGTAGCCTCCTGGCTACAAGTAACAAT
>DATHZY010000624.1:0-7314 GCA_035458325.1 Saprospiraceae bacterium
TCCTTACTGATTATGATTCAAAGGTAGGGCGTGGGAAGGAAAGAAATTGTCGCTTATAAAATAAACAATGCATATTTTCCGGATGTTGAATGAACCTGTCCTTATGGATATATCCTTCAATTCAAGAACTTTAGCCCATGCATACAGAGACTGGTGAAAGGCGATATTCTGTTCATCCCTCTTCGATGATGATGGTGCTGATCCTCTGCGGTATCTCCACACTGTTTGTTGCATTAAGCCTGGCGTATGTATACTCACGTGCCGATATGGGGATGTTTAGTGTACGTGTACCATGGCTGTTTATCCTCAATACCGCCATTCTTATATCTGCGGGGGTCTGCATCGAGCAGTTCAGGAAATACTATCGGCTCCGGCTGGAATCCCAGACCATCCGATGGGGATATCTGACACTGGCTGCGACGCTGGTGTTTTTGATCATGCAGGGATTTGCCTGGTATGCTCTCCTGACAAAACAAATCACTCCTGGTTCTTCCGGTGGTTATGGTTTCCTGTATGCCATATCCATATTACACTTCCTGCATGTCATCGGCGGTATCCCCTTTTTACTCAGGGTATTGATCCCTCTCGCTTCAGCCCAAAGACAAGGTTCGGTCTCTCTCTTATTGATTGATGATCATATCAGGCGCAAACTCCGGCATGTCGTATGGTACTGGCACTTTATTGATGGAGTATGGATCTTTTTGATGTTGGTTTTTCTGCTCAGCTCTGTGATTTAAGCTTCCAGAGTATTTTAGGTGCCTCACACGATTTGCTTCTCACGACTCACGTCTCACGTCTCACGTCTCACATCTCACATCTCACATCTCAAGTCGCACGTCTCACGACACATTAGATGTCCACTACTTACTACCCACTGATTACTGCATACTGATTACCGATTACTGCTCACTTGGTTAGTCCCAGGGCTATCATCCTGGGTTGACTGATGTCGGCCTTTCAGGCCTTATGACTTTTACATGGTTGTTGGTGAGGATACCAACAACGGCTATGCCGGGAGACTCACTCACAACTCACAACTCACAACTCACTTAAAATTTCAACTCATGCCTGCTCTGTCTCAGGACCACAGGTTCATCACCCGTCATATCCACCACAGTTGACTCTTCCTGCTCTGCGCCTTCATCGATGATGATAAAACCTACTTGTTTTTCATGATGACTGATCAGGAGATCTGTATCGGAGAAGTAAGGCTCCATATCATCTTCATGATTGATCACTGAACTTACGATGAGTGGCATGTCCAGCTTGCTCATAATGGATTTGATCACCGGATGTTGTGGAATACGGAGGCCAAGTGTTTTCCTTTTATTTTTAAGGAAAGCTGGAGCACGGTTGCCTGAATTGAGGATAAACGTAAATGGACCCGGCAAATTTTTATTGAGAAGCCTGTACACGGGGGTATCCCACTGCGTGAAATATTCTGAGGCCTGGCTGAGATCCCTGCAGATGATGCTCATCATAGCATCCTTCGGATCAATATGTTTCAGGCGGCAGATTGCTTCAAACCCAGCCTTTTCACTGGAGAGCGAACAATAGGCATACACTGAATCCGTCGGTACGATCCCAGGCTTTCCTTTCTTGAGACACTCGACAACAAAATCAATATCATCGGGATGTAACCCGTAACGCTGCGCTTCTATAATCATCTTTTTTCTTTTTAAATATTGACTGGCGCAGCCTCAAGTGCTGCGGCCCATGTTAGATATAAGTCCATCCCTTTGCGTTTGGCTTCGTCCAACGGATAGGAAATGTTATGAACAAGGTAGTCTCTCTGCCAGCCGGCTAAACCACTTTGTGTCGATTTCACAAATTCAAAACCGGATTCAAAAGCCAGATCAAGATCCCTGACCAATTCATCAGGAATGCCTGGCCTCGTTATCCAAACAGCAAACACCATCGGAAGTCCGGTGAGTTCTTTCCATGCCGCGCTGAGATCATAACTGTAGGGATAATGATCCTTGTGCTTAAATACCTTATCACCAATCATGAGACATGATTCCGGAAGCACGACATCCTGTGCCTGATAATAAGTCCATTCCTTCTTCCACAATCTATCCGCCAAAATCTGTAAAAGCAGATTAGAAGTACGCGAGTGATCATCAAGCCTTACCGAAGCAATATCATCCAGCGGCACTTTACTCAACAATACTACAGTACCTACTGCTCCATCGGCCCCAATACAATACCGGCCACGAATCTCGTGGGCTGGCAGATCAGGCAATGCACCCACCGGACAAAGGCTGATATCTACTCTACCCTCAGCATACAATTGCGCACATCTGGCTGGTATCACCCTGTGTATTTCCAGCTTCGAATCGAGTCCCGTACGCCTGATGCCTTCAGAAAAAGGCATAGTGTTGAGATATTCAACCAGTGCAATACTATATTTCA
The DNA here is from genome assembly GCA_035458325.1 of Saprospiraceae bacterium. GTDB lineage: Bacteria > Bacteroidota > Bacteroidia > Chitinophagales > Saprospiraceae > Opimibacter. The sequence goes on from DATHZY010000624.1 coordinate 2,413, forward strand.
TCAGCGTACTCTCAGTTTAATGTCGGTAAGGCGATATACCCTTTGTATTCGCTGTCTTCCTCAAATGTTTCTTCACTCCAGTCTTTCAATTCATGATACAGCGTATCGCGTTCTACCGGAACCCTTCCTGCGTTCTTGATCAAGGTCACCAGGTCATAGGTGCTCATAGCGGGGTTTTGTTCTTCGGAACCTGCCATACTGTAGATCTTGGTGGTATCATCAATCGTGCCGTCGAGGTCATCTACGCCAAATGACATAGAGACCTGCGCCATATGGCGCCCCAGCATCGGCCAGTAGGCCTTGATGTGATCAAAATTATCAAGGTAAATCCTGCTCACCGCATACATCTTCATATCCTCGATGACGGTAGTCTCCGGTAAGTAGGACATCTCGTTGTCCTGGTTCCTGAACTTAAGCGGAATAAACGTTTGGAAACCACCTGTCTGATCCTGAAGTTCGCGTAGTCGTCGCATGTGATCTACCCGATGGAAATATGTTTCAATGTGTCCGTAGAGGATGGTCGCATTGGATCGCTTGCCCGCCTGATGCCAGAGTTCATGAATACGCAACCATTGATCACCGGTGCACTTATCTGCACAAATCTGCTCCCTGATTTCCGGATGAAAAATTTCAGCACCCCCTCCCGGCAAACTATCAACACCAGCCTCGACTATACGCGCGACACCTTCTTCGTAACTGACTTTTGCCTTCTTGAAGATATAATGATACTCCACCGGCGTCAATGCCTTGATATGGAGTTCGGGACGGTGTTCCTTGATTTTCTTGAAAAACGTACAGTAGAAATCAAGATCATACTGCGGAAGTACACCTCCTACGATGTGGACTTCTGTTACAGGTTGGCCGTCATATTTACGGACAATGTTCATCATATCTTCCATCGTATGCTCCCATCCTTCCCCCCGGTGCTTGATCAGTCTTGAATACGAACAAAACTTGCAGGTGTAGATACAGACATTGGTAGGCTCTATATGGAAATTGCGGTTGAAGAAGGTCTTATTACCGTTCCTTCTGCTTCGGACCAGGTCAGCCATCACGCTCAATAACCCGAGTGGCGCTTTTTCAAAAAGAAGGATAGCATCTTCATCTGTTATCCTGGTCCCGTCAATGACTTTCTGCTGGATGCTTTGCAATTCCGGAGAAATGGACTCATCCTTGACGAGAGATGAAAGTATTTCCAGGTGAGTTTCGTTTACAGTCATAAGTTCACAAATATCGCAGGATTTCTCCGGCCTTTTCGTCATCAGGTGGTTGCTGTGAAAGTACCTCTGTTCTGTCTTTCACCAAATCCGTAGTAAAGGCCTGAGCCCAATATGTTTTAATAATAGTACCGGTTTCTTCCGGATTGTAGAATTGTAACGCTTTGTCAAGTGAAGTATTTGTCCGGCTGTTTGCGGTGGCGGCAACAAACCTGCCGTGATACAAGGCAGGGAAGATCTTTAGCTTCATACCAGCCCCATGAAGTCCATGGACTAGAATCAACTGGGCGTTACGGATCAGATTAATCATCTTCTCCTGTGTAACATCGGCTTCGCGCCTAAGGTTGGGAAAACCGGAGAGTTTATCTTCGAAAGTCCTGTCACCGGACCTGCCGGCAGCCACTATCGGATAAGGTTGATCAGTCGGAATTTTCTTCAATAAATCGAATAGTGCTTCCTGGTTGATCTGGATCGACAAATCACCCTGGTAGAGCAGGTAATCTCCACGGCCCGTGAGTATATCTACCTTATCATATCCATGGAATGGTGGCAGATAGATCGTTTGAGCCCCATGTGCTGCGTACCATGCATGATCAGGTGGGGAAATCGCGAAAACCCTATCAAACTTACCTGCCAATGCAAGTTCATAATCCCGAAGGCATAAAGATTCTCTTCTGAATATCAAGGACTTAACTCCCTTGCACTGGTTAGCCAGTTCTGCATAATACTGGTGTTCTATATTATGCGCCCTGAGCAACAGCTTTCGGTCTTTCAGTTCTCCTGCAAAACCCGTGGTATGGATACCCTCAAACAATATGGGACTTCGGTCCGCATTGAGGTTTTTTAATAATTCCTTGCTTTTGCGGGAAGTAACGATATATGGCTGGCCTGGCAAAAAAAGTGCGGGCCATTTCACCCGCGGATAATAGTATACTTTTTCAGCATACGTCTCCAGGATCGGTTGAGGCAAAAAAAACCCGTATACAAAACAATGCAAATGGATCCTTACACCTGCCTTCTTAAGCGCAACGACCCTGTTCCATACATCAATGGCACCCCCATAGTTTGCCGGATAAGGCACCGCAAAGGTCACAATATGGAGTTCCGGACGGGATTTCTGCATACGACTATTCTATTGTTAAAGGCTGAATTGCAAGTATTTATTATCCAACCCCTGGTATCACATGGCCCTAAAAAGGTGATTTTAATATTTACGATACGGATGTAAAATTAATCTTACCTTTCTCAAGCCCAAGAACTTAACATTTCAGGATTTATCAGGATGAAATAAGTCCTAAAATCCTGTTAGTATTACAGAACTAAATCATCATCCCGATGCAAAGATGCTTTTTCAAAGCTGGATTATTCATGTTGCTGAGTTTCCCTATTCTTTTATCAGGGCAAAACACATTAAGAGGCGAAGTATTTGATGACCAGACAGGTGAGCCCCTGATCGGAGCTAATGTCATCATCCAGGGAACCACATCAGGCACGGTTACAGATTTTGATGGTCATTACAAGCTGGTGACAGACCAACTGCTGCCTTTGACTATCGTAATATCATATACCGGTTATGAATCCACAACAATTGATATAACGCCGGAAAACATGTTCAATCGTACGCGACTCAAGGAAACGAGTGTTATGATTGAAACGATCCAGGTCACCGGCAGCCGCATTTCTGAAAAGCAGAAGGAATCGCCCCTCACTGTCGAATCGCTCGATCTTCAAGCCATCAAGGCCACACCCAGCGCCAACTTTTATGATGGGTTAGGTGCACTCAAGGACGTGGACATGACGACGGCCAGTCTTGGTTTTAAAGTTATCAACACCAGAGGCTTTAATTCAACAAGCCCTGTACGTTCATTACAGATCATCGATGGTGTTGATAATCAAGCTCCGGGACTCAACTTCTCTCTCGGAAACTTCCTGGGCTCTTCAGAACTGGATGTACTCAAGGTAGATATTGTAGTCGGGGCCAGTGGCGCGTATTATGGCCCGAATGCATTTAATGGCGTCATCAGCATGGAGACGAAGAATCCGTTTATTCACAAAGGATTGGCGGGCATGGTGCGTGCCGGGCAGCGTAACCTCCTTGAAGGTTCATTCCGATATGCGGATGCCTTAAAAAACAAAAATGGCAAGGAGTTTTTTGCCTACAAGCTCAACTTCTTTGCCTTCCGGGCTGATGACTGGGAAGCAGAAAACTATAACCAGGTACTGGAAGGCAGGGTGACCGTACCGGATGATAATCCAGGAAGGTATGATGCAGTCAATATCTATGGAGATGAATATTACCCACTGGCTGATGTGACCAGTAGTGATGCCCACCTGATCTCCGATCCAGGTATAGGTATATTCTACCGTACCGGATATAAGGAAATTGAACTGGTGGACTACGATACCCGTAATATCAAAGCGAACGCCGCACTCCACTTCAGGACTAGTCCTGAGCAGGGGGTTGAATCTCCTGAACTTATCCTTTCTTCTTCTTTTGGTTCAGGGACTACAGTCTATCAAGGGGACAACAGGTTTAGCCTGAAGGACATCCTCTTTTTTCAAAACCGGATAGAGTTCAGAAAACGTGACAGGTATTTCATCCGCGCTTACGCTACAAATGAAAATGCGGGTTCTTCCTATGATCCCTATTTCACAGCATTACGCCTGCAGGAGCAAAGCAAGAACCCAACGGATTGGGCTACCGACTACCGAAGATTCTGGAAAGGGGTGGCTAAGTACCCAAATACAATGCGTGCATTAGGCTACCCTACTACGGAGTTCGTTATCGATCCGGTTACAGGGGCTGTTACAGTCTTATTTGATGAAGCCGCTGCCGAACAATGGTTGGTAAATTATAATGATTCCCTCACGATCTGGCATTCAATGGCAGAGGCCTATGCCAATACCAAGAACATCCATATCGAAGAAGGTATCAGCGATTTCCTGACACCTGGAACTGAAGAATTTAATACCGCCTTCAAGGACATCACAAGCCGTTATAACAATGATGAAGGAGGAACCCGCTTTTATGACAAATCTGCGCTCTATCACGTGCATGGAGAATATACCTTTACTCCAAATTTCATTTCCGAGATCAGAGTCGGCGCTAATTACAGGCTGTATGCTCCTGAATCTGCCGGAACGATTTTCTATGACAGCACTGAAGCGATCCGAAATTCAGAATACGGCTTCTACGCAGGTCTTCAGGAAAAATTCTTTGAAAATAAACTCATCGCTTCTGCGACCCTTCGTGTGGATAAAAATCAAAACATGAACTGGATCCAGACTCCGGCGGCAAGCCTGGTCTATAGAGCAGCAGAAAATACCTTTCTTCGATTTTCTTTCTCAAGCGCCTTACGTAATCCAACTTTATCCGATCAGTACCTTAATCTGGATGTGGGTCCCGCAACACTGTCAGGGCATATTGGTGCTGTTGATAGCCTGATCACCATTGAATCGTTTATCAAGGCCCTTGACTGTGGTCTTTGCTGGGATAGCCTCCAATACTTTAGCATAGATGCGATCAGACCTGAAAAAGTAACCACCTTTGAAATCGGAGCAAGGACAAGCCTTTTTAAATCATTGTTTGTTGATCTTGGGTATTACCGCAATTCGTATCAGCATTTCCTTGGATACCAGCTTGGTGTGACCACTGAACTGGACCTGGATTCACCTCCACCGGTTT
>DATHZY010000625.1:0-6739 GCA_035458325.1 Saprospiraceae bacterium
GGCGTTGACTGTGTTTCGGATGACATTACCGGGCTGAGGTCCGAACCCGAGGCTGAAATTGATCCCAACACTCTGCAAATGGCAATAGCTCATCATCGTACCACCTTCTGCAGGATATCCCGGCAACGGGCAGTTGCCCTCAACAGCACCGGAGCAGCCGTCTATGGCTGTACCATTACCATTCCATACACAGGCGTGCGTATGCCTGGACCCGATGAGATGACCCATTTCATGTGTCGTCACCATCACTGACCAACTGTACGTAGGTACATTTTGATACGAGGCATCAATGCTGCTGAAACATTTACTCAAATCCGGGTTTGAATTACAAATCCCATTGAATCCCGCAGCGATACCCCCGCTGGCATGATATGAAACCAGATGGGAAAGGTTACCATTAAAACTACCCGTATTGGCCTGATACGAACTGAGCATAGCACTGGATGTATTGCCTGTATAAGGACTGTTAGTAGTCCAGGCTAAAATTTCATTGATGCTCATATTGATGCTCTCATTGTTGTAGAGCACAATGGATTGATTGAAGAGGCCAGTGATATAATTGGTTGCAGGCGTAGCACCTCCTTTCTCTGTGACGATATCATCATCGATCTCGATATAGAGCTTGACACAATCACCGGCATCGCGACCTTGCGGATGTTCTTTTAATTGTTCTTCGGTATAGGCAAGTCCGTCGTCCAAGGTGCCACATTCAAAACCAGATTTACGGTCCAGGTCTTTTTCGTCATAGAAGACATGGCGATTTTCGCGATCCCCTTTTATAGGCCCGATGACCGAATTGCCCAGATCTGAACTGATGAGCGCCATCACCTGGTCGTTGAAGACAGAGACAGCGACGATAGAAGTGGGATCACCTTCTACGACACCCTTGTAGTGAAGGCCAGGGATGTAATCAACAGGGACTGATGGATTATCGCTGGTGTATAATGCGAAATCGCCTGTGAATATCTCGTGCTGCTTCAGGATCAGCGTCATACTGCTTCGCGCAGAGACTGGAATCGTAACCTTGATAAAATCATTGTCGTCCTGACTGTTGATTAGTTGCTGAATACCTTCCACGTCAAGGGAGAGTATGGCACCCTTCGAAAGTCCATCCAGGTTATACGATCGGTTTTGAACATCATTGGAGTTAAAGCCGAGAATACCTGCCTCGTGGAGCAGGTGCCCGGTCGACTGCAGCCGGGCAATTTCATTGGCGACTACTTTTTGCCCGATTGCTATTGCGCCACTGAACAGCAGCATCAGGGTGGTTAAAATTCTCATCATGGTTGGTAGTGTTTAGTAAAAGGTTAACTAAATTCAATAACAATGCAGTAGCAACACCCATTACGACGGGTGTCCTAAAGCTCATTAGCCTTTCTTAGTTTTGGATATGCCTGGGGGCAGAGGTTGGATCAGGTAAGGGCCTTAAGACAATTCGCTCGCCTAATCACCTGATAAAAATTGCAAATATTTTGTGATCCACAAAATATTTAAACAATTATTTTAATTCATCCCGTTAAAAACCAGAAATAGCGATATCGCAAGCTGTCTCCGGGGACAAGCCAACAGAGGCTTTATTTAGGCTTCTGGCTTCTCGCCTCATCGAGCTTTTTCTGCACCAGATCGACTACGACTTTCTGGTCTGCAATTGCCTGATCCGCGGCTTTCTGCTCTTCCAGGTTTGTTTCAATGTCAAGTTCCGCCTGCTTGATCTTTGCATTGGAATCGGTCACGATCTTATGCAGCGATTCATTTTCTTTTTGCAGCTTGGTGTAATTGCTTTCTAACTTGGCTAGTAGTTTCTGCTGTATTTTATATTCCTCCGGATTTTCCTTCACGGATTCCACGACCCCTTTTTGGTTTGCAATATCTGCCTGGGCGGTTTCCTGAGCCCTTTCGTTGAGTGGAATGTCTATCTCTGCCTGATCAATCTTTGCCTTGGCGTTTGTGATGTCCTTGTGCAGGTTTTCATTGACTTTTTGCAACCTGGTCAGATCGTTCTCCAACTTGTCTTGCTTTTTCTGCTGTTCTTCCAGGTCAAGTGCAATCATATCCACATTCACCTTAATGGCAAATGCCTTCAGGAATTCTTCTGCCGTGGCATATTCCTTATCACTGGATTCCAGGTAGCTGCCTCCCCGGTTGAACCATACGATCATGTCTGTTCCATCCACAGAAGGTGTGGCGAGGCTATAGACATTGAGCAAGGTGCCCTGACCGATATCCTTGACATGTATACCTTCAATGACTGATTCTTTGGATCCTTTGACCTTGATCACCTTGCCATAAGATTTGGTGTAGTCTTTCCACTCCGCTTCGGCAAATTTGGGATCAGCCCCCTTCAGCTTCACGACCAGGGCTGGCTGTGAGCCCGTGACCATGACCCGATTTTCTGCAGTCACCTGGGCTGTTACCAGGCCAGAAACAAAAACGGTACTGAGGAGGAGAGAAATATATTTTTTCATGGTTTCCGGATTTAGAGGTGCGTTTAGGTTGATAAACGTTATCCCTGAATACAACACAGGAATAAATAAGGTTTCAAAATAGCAAGATTTTTGAAAAGCTTAAGATTTGTCCCAAACGACCGCAAAGGTGAGACACTTCATCCCCAGGAAATTCTATGGATAGGATACAAACCAATCCTCAGCAGCTGAATGCGGATTGGCAGATGGTATGATAACTGCGGAAACGCTTCTTAGGATTTAGGCTTCACCACAGTGAAAACCCTGGATATATTGAAGCCAAAATGGACTTCACCTTTGCCCCATTCGCCGAGGGTTTCGGTTATAAAACCCTTTTCGATCATCGATGTGCTATTGGTAAAATGCAACTGGAAGACGTGACCGCCGGTTTCGATATCAAAGCCGAAAGAAAGTGAATTGGTATACTTCTCCGCTAGTTGGTCGGGAGGCACATAGATATATTCAGCATTGAAGGAAAGGCGTTTGTTGAGCTTGATCCTGCCTGCAAATCCAAGTGCAATCACATCATTTTTTTCCTCTGTGGTAGCTACCAGGTTGCGGTGTACCCACGAGGGAGAAAACTGCAGGCTGAAGCCATTGCTGAATTTACGGCCTACGATCAACTGGGTCGTATAGGAAACCCGTGAACTAAAGAGATTTTCCCTGTTGGGATCAGCCCATTTCAGGGTCTGGATGGCCGCCGTACCAAGTATGGCCAGCGTGACCGGCATGTCCTTGAGTCCGGTACTCTGTCGCAATATTTTATACTTGATAAAGCCATCATAGGTTTTTTCATAGCTGCTCCTACCCACACCGATCGTGAGCCGATCAGAAATACCATAATCTGCTCCCAGGCGGACAGACGATTCATCAAGGCCAAACAAATCGTAAATACCCCCGTTGAGATATCCGAACCTATGGGATATCTTGACATCGAGCACCCCTGCTGTGGTGCTCTCCAGGGAGTGTAGGTTGATCACCCGGTTTGTTTTAAAACTGGCTGCCGCATACTCGGTAGTCTCCTCTCTCCCAAGTAATGAAAGCAATTCCTGCTCCTCCTGTGCAATCGCTTGCCCTGGAACGACAGCCATTATCATCAACGCAATTCGATATATAAATTTTTGTTGTTTCATTTTAGGGTTCCATCACCAGCAAATCTGCCTGGATGGTCACTTTCACTTTTTCAGCAATATTTTCCCTGACGACTTTTGGAATTTCGATATTAAAATCAGCCACCAGTATTTCAAATGTAGAAGACGCGGTGATCTTGCCTCCTTTAACAACCACCTTACCCGTTGGTGAAAATGGCTTGGTAATGCCATGCAGGGTGAGATCTCCTTTGATCACCGCGGTATAGGTTCCATCTTTCTTTAAATGGATGTCCTGCATGTTGGTAATGGTTCCTTTAAAAACTCCCTTTGGAAATTTGTGGCTTTCCATGTAGTTTTCATTGAAATGATCCTGCATCAATGCTTTTTCAAACTGAAAACCCTTGATCAATACAGAGCATTCTATCCGGCCATTGGCTGCATCCAGCACAATCAAACCATTGCTATTCCTTCCTTCGATCTTTTCAAGTGGAGCATCGGATGTAAACACCACCTGGCCGACCTTGCTGTAATACTTTTGTCCAAACAGGCTGGCGATACCCGATAGGCAAAATGCCGTTGCTAAAAAGCTACGCCTTATCCCTTGCCTAATTATCCGGTGCTCCATCATCTACCCATTTTTCAATTTTCAGCAATTCACATTCAGGCAGTGCAGAAGCATTTTGCGGCATCGGTGAAAAACCATCCAGATGACGCAATGAACCCACCAACCTGCCTGCATCCACCATTGCTTTTAGATTATTATATCCATTCAGTGGAATGCCGCTGACCGACTGATCCCCTTCATGGCAGGCGTAACAATTCAATTCAATGATCGGTGCTATCGTACCACTATACGTCACCTGTGTTGTATCGCAGGTTTCAGGTGGATACAACTCCTCTTCCACGTTTGACACACATGAATTCAGGACTAACAGGATACAGATACACCCTGCGAGGAGGAGACCATTCTTAAAACCCATCTCGATAGTTTACAAGGACTTCCTGTTTTTGATTAAACAAGGCCTAAATCTATGGGCTAGAGGCGAACCCTCAGCAATAAAACTGCTCAAAGGGAATGGAGGCCCGCCGAATCGGTAGTAAACCTATCTGATAGCAAAGACTAGAGTTCGCCTTCAAGCCATTTTTTAAAATATGGGGACTTTTCGGTGCTGACGATCACTTCTTCATGTGCCGGAGGTAAAAGTTCGATCTTGACCCTGGCCTTGGTATGTGCATGCATCTGCTGAATGGCATCGAGATGGAGTATATATTGCCTGTTGATGCGGAAAAACCTGGCAGGGTCAATCATTTCCTCGAGATTCTCCAACGTATAATCTACCGGATATTTACGTCCTTCACGAGTCATCATAAAGGTGATCTTGTCCAGCGTGTAGAAATAAGCAATATCCTGCTGATGAACGAGCCTCAGGCTCTGGCCCATGCGGATCAGGAACCGCTTGTCCACCGGCTGCTTAGACAACAGTTTATTGACAATCTCCTTGTAGTCATTATCCTTAACCCTGGATTCCTTGAAGCGAGTCAGCGCGATTTCGAGATCTTCCTGACGAATTGGCTTGAGCAGGTAGTACAGTGCATTGACTTTGAAGGCATCAACAGCATATTGATCATAGGCTGTCGTGAAAATAATACCGATTCCCTTGAGGGGATGATGACGAAAGAGTTCAAAAGCAGAACCGTCGGCGAGATGGATATCCATAAATATCAGGTCTGGCACCTGACCCTGGTCCAGGAAGTTGAGCGTGGACTCTACTCCTTCTGTGACACCCAGGATGGTGGCCTCCGGCTCCGCCTTTCGGAGCATATTCATCAGGCGGGTTGCCGCTGGCTTTTCATCTTCAACGATGAGTATCTTCATACAGGCTTATCATTATAGAGGATAGGTATCCTGACCGCAAAGGTATTTTGTTCCATCCGAATTTCGATTTTCCTCCTGGTGAGGTAACCATACCTTGCCACCAGGCTGCTTAACCCAAAGCCGGTGGATTCGGTAGAAGCGTTGAATTTTGGTTGGATTGGATTGGATACCGTCACCCACTCCTCATCGACCACGATCGAAATAGATAGAGGCTTATCGGCAGAAACGATATTGTGCTTGATTGCATTTTCAACCAACAACTGGATACTGAGCGGGGCTATCCAGCCCGCAACATGGGCTATTTCTTCGTTAATCCTGAGGTTGGTACCATACCGCTTCTGCAATATATAGATGTAGTTTCTGACCATTTCCAGTTCTTCATCCAGTCTGATAAGTTCAGCATTGCGATGGGCCAGAACTGCCCTGAAAAAACCTGAAAGCTGGTCGACATAGTCAACGGCTGCCTCCTGGTTTTCTTCGATGATACCTGCCAGGGTATTGAAACTATTGAAGAGGAAATGGGGATTGACCTGTGCCTGGATGGCATGAAGACGCAACATCGTCTTTTCCTTTTCCAGCTCATGCAGTTTATTGAGTCGCTTGATTCGCGCTGTAAAATAGGAATAGGCCATCCAGGTGATGAGGAGACAGGTGCCCGCAATAAACCACCACCTCAGGTAGAAAGGAGGGATGACGACAAATCGCCTGGTCAACGAAGGTGCATTTGAAAAATCTTCATTGTGTGAACCTTCAACGATAAAAGTATATTGACCCGGAGAAAGGCTCGAATAGACAGCACGCAGATCCTGGGTATAAATCCAGTCCTGGTCATGCCCAATGAGCCTGTATCGATATCTCACACTCGCAGGGTCCTGGTACCATAAACCTGTATATCTGATGTCAATAAAATTGCTATCCGACTTCAGTGTAGCCATTTGATCAGATAACAAACTACCTGGTGATACTCCACGAAGGTGCATCCGGACATGCTGATGGGTGTCTTCCCTTAAAGGCACGTAATGAAGTATCCTGTCTGTGTCTGCAATCCAGACTGAACCATCCTTGTCCTGCACTGTAGCATTGATCGTTGGCGTAAATGAACTCAACCCGGATGATTCGGCGTACAAATACGACTGTCCAAACTTGTTGATGACATGAATCCCCGCCTCCCTGATCATTAGCAATTCGGATGCTCCTGATTGGACAAGGCTCTTGATCAAACCCTGACTGCCTTGAAAATGATCCAGAATCTCGCCAGACGCACTGAGTTGGAGTACCTGGCCTTTTATGCCTGAAATCCATACAGTATT
>DATHZY010000626.1:0-3949 GCA_035458325.1 Saprospiraceae bacterium
CACATTACCACCCCAGGCATGGTCGGTACCATTTCCATTGGAGGTAAGGGTGCGGCTGAATTCAGACAGTGAGAAAGTAGTGACCTGCTTGCCCAATCCAAGTTCTGCCATGGCATCTGCAAATTCACCCAGTGCAGTGTCGAGTTCATACAACATCCCGGATTGATTGTTGAGGATTTCATCATGGTGATCCCATCCTCCGTAATCGATAAAGAAAATCTGGCGTTTCATGCCGAGTGCTTCATGCGCTGCTATAGAGTATGCAGCCATCTGGAAGCTCCTTGACAGATAGTTGTCGGTGAATTGTGTTTGAAGTTCAGGCACATTACCGATCGCCTCCTGGAACTGCAAGTGCCCATCTCTGGAGCGACGCACAACATCGATGTAGGTTTTCTGGAACATATTCTGGTATTCGAAATCGACCATCGAATTGATTGCCTGTGTGCGCATGCGGTCAAAGACATTCCATTCATCATGATCGCCGTATCCATAGATGCCGGAACTGCCGTTATAAGGATCCAAAGCAAACTCAATGGTCTCACGTCCGGTCTGGAAGATGTTCGTTCCACCGAGCGATAGGTTCATGGAGATGTTAGGATTGTTGTTCATGTCATTGATCAGGTCGGCTACTTTACCACCCCAACCTGTCGCACTGCGTTCGTTTGGCAGACCGGTCATCCATTGCTGGCCCTGATCGGAGTGAGAGTAAAGGCCGAGAGGAAGTTCCACCTGGCCTTGCCAGTATTGCTCCCGTGTTGTAGGTTCCACCAGGGTACCAACATTTGAAATGAAGGCCATCTTACCCTCATTAAACAATTGTTGAGAGCGCGTCATGCTTGGATGCAGACCAAACAACCTGCCGCCTGCTGCATCCGGGAAAATCGGAAGCATATCATTCAGTGGAATGGCCAGGTTAGACCTGGTGGCAGCATATTCATTGTATTCCGAAGTTGTTCTCGGCATGAGCATGTTGAAGGAGTCATTGCCTCCGGAGAGAAACACGCACACCAATGCTTTATATTCAGGATCACCGGCTGTGGCACTGTTGGCTAAAGCCGCTGCTGAAAATGCTTTGAGGTTGACCAGGGAGGAATACAGGGTTGAAACACCAATGGCGGCGCAGCTGGCCTGGCCAAAGAATTTCCTCCTGCTGATCGGGTTATCGCTAAATCTTATTTTCATATATCGTCGAAATAGAATTGAAAGAAAAAAACTATCCGGGTTATTTCATGATGGCATAATCGGGAGAGATCATAATCAGGTATAGCGCAAGGCGGGTCCTGTTATACCTGTAGTTGTCGGAAACCAAAGGCGTGATAGCATCCTTGATGATCTGCCGGGTCCGTTCTGATAATGTACCATGCGTGAACAACACATCGAGACGGTTGATCAATACCTCAGGATCTCTGGCCAAGGGAGTCAACTCATCTATGTTGTATGTCACATGTGGATTTTCTGCTTCCCAGTCATCCATGACATATCCCCATACTGCCCAGTCATTGACCCGGTTGATAAACTCTACACTAGTGCGTGAGTTGTGGATCTGAAACTCAGGCCCGACCAAACCATTGTCTGCAATAGGTCCGATAGGTTGAAAATCGGGGAGGAAAAAATTAAATACAGTCCGGGAGGCTAATGGCATCTGGTTGGTTGCCTGGTAGAAGCCATAGGCTACGTTCCAGTACCGGCCATAGTATTGTTCCATTTCAATGGCTTTGGTAAAGTGTGTATACCGGGTGAAGGGTTCACGGAGTTTACCAAAACGATCTTCTTCAAGGGCTGCACAAGTCCTCGCTTCAGGATCCATCAGGATGGCTTTAATCACAGCGCCCATATCACCTCTTTCACCCTGGCCATTGTCAGCAAATACGGCTGCAACCCTTGAAATATATCCAGGGGTAGGATTTGAAGTGACGAGACGTTGGATCAGTTGTTTTCCTATGAAGGGACCAACATTTGGATGAAGGAACAATTGGTGTATGGCATCATTGATGTCCTTGAGTCCGGTCTGTCCGGCAGGGATTACATAACCATTCACCAGGGTCTTTGTGCCAGGTTGATGCCACTCCTCATACATGATCATCGGCGTAGTCATATCGGCTACGTAGATATCCAATCCGAAGTAAGGCTCATCGACCCATTCGTTTTCCATGACTCCGCCCACGCCAAGACCGGTAAAGACCTTAGCCAATTCCTTGATGTCAGCCTGGTCGTAGGTTGGGATCCAGTTTCCCTGACCATCCGTTTTACGGCTACCATCCTGATTCAATTCGTAGAGTCCGATGGTAAAGAGTTGCATGATTTCCCTCGCATAGTTTTCATCGGAGTGGATATTTTCTTCCGGAATTTCTCTAGGGTTATTGAGGTGACTCAGGTAATACCCCATGCATGGATGAAGGGAGATTTCACGGAGCATATCTTCAAAATTGCCAAAAGAATATTTCAGGAGTATATCGTAATAATCAGCCAACCCGAATCCTGCATCCGCGAGATTGGATTCTATGGAGATCACAAATATCTCACTTAAGGCGAGTGCGACTTTTTGCCTGAGCAGGTCGTCATTTTTCATGTGGTTTTCCCACCAGGTATAATTGAAGATGGTCCAGTAAGGCCGGGTAGCCACTTCCTCAGGATCTCCGCCATTCACCAGGTACCATTCGATGACTTCGGCAAAGACCTCATTGAGCCGGTCCAGTGTCTGGCTTTGAGGCACAGTCATCTGCTCATCAATCCAGGCTTCAATACCCTGGTTGGCGACTTGTTGTATGGTGGTAAGGTCCGCACCTAAGGTAGCCTGGGACAGGAACCTCGAAGCTTCCATCAAAGGGCCTTCAAGTCCAACCTTGTTGATGGTCTTTTCCCCTGTCGCAGATAGCGTCCAATACAGTGGAGTATAATTGCTACTGGTGGTTACCTTAATCTCCTGCGTGGGATCACTTCCCAGGATCACTTGCGCCTTGAGCGTTCCGGAAAGGAAGCCTATGGCCAGCATGGAAAACAGTAATTTTCTTTTCATATACACACGATTTAATGCGTCAGTTCATTACACAAGGATGGACTGGGAAAATGGTCCGGGGGTAATAAAAATATGGTAGGGCGAGGATGCAGAAGGAAAGATACAATTATAACCGAATTTGTTGCTTTCCAGTCATATTATTTACTGAGGAGTGACCACAACTTTCCTGCGCCCCGGTATTTTCTGACGTGCCAATAGGCAGTTGGTACAGCTCCGAATGACTGGAAAAAATTAGCTATACCAGGATGCATGCTTCCCTCAAAATCAAAGACGGTGCCCCTGTCACGGGAAGCCTGAATGGCATGATCCAGCAACAGGGCATGTGCAGAAGCTCCCTGCTCATCAGCCGTCCTGCCACCGGCGAGATAATAGGTTGTGGAGTGATCCCAGGCCGTCAATACGCCTGCTATGGTTTTTCCATTTGAAGAGGCCAGGGTCAGCCTTCCGCATTGATGGGAATCTAAAGCTGCGTATACCCTTGGGACAACACGTTCAAGCCATGGGGGCGGTTTCATTTTTTGTTGTTCGTATGACTGCCGGCACAAGGACAGGAAGCCATCGATATCCTTCGAGGCCTCTACGGTGTATTGTTTTTCAGCCTGTCGGATATTCCTGCGCAATCCCTCATTGTATCCTTTCCGATGATCTCCCTCGTTACCGGCAGGTGCTATAACAAAGCTATATCTGAGGGTGATGGGATAAACACTTTCCGGAATCCGTAGTGTGGTATCCGGTCGCAATGAAAGATCAAGAATGGATGATTTTGGTAATTCTGCCAATAAGGCCAGGCTGAGTTGAATAGGTGACCCTCCCCCACCGAGCAATGAAATCCATTGTGTAAAGGGTGGGGTGACCACAGCGGAAAGTCCGCGTATGCGGGTATGTTGATAAGGTAGTGCAGCTAATGGCAATCCATCACGATCCCACCTGATG
>DATHZY010000627.1:0-4350 GCA_035458325.1 Saprospiraceae bacterium
CTTGTTAAAGACAGAAACAGAGATTAAAACAACCGCCCTGCCAGAAACAGCTATCGAATACCTTGCTCAGAACTTTCCGACAAAGAAGATTGAGCAAGCTTCTATCCTTGAAGATAAGGATGGGATCATCACTTTCGAAGCCATCCTGGATAAGGTCGATTTGACTTTTGATTGTACCGGTCAGGTCCTGGCGACCAATGAAGTAGTCACTGGTCCAAGAGAATAATTGGATGCGTTTCGCACATTATTCCTATTTTTAAACCCCATTTAAAAAAAATACAACGATGAATAAGCTCATACTGATAAGTGCTGTCCTGTTTTGTGCTCTTCGTGCAGAAGCGCAATCTATAAAGGAACGTGATGTTCCGGAGGCCGTTATGACCAGTTTCAACAAACTAGCCCCCAATGCCTCCAAGGTGAAATGGGAAAATGAAGATGGCATGTATGAAGGCTCTTTCCGTACGGATAAGAAGGAAAACTCCCTGCTTTTTTCCAGAGACGGTATTCTGGTTCAGACCGAGAATGAAATAACCCTCGCTGAGCTCCCTGCCGGTGTGGTGGAGTATGTTTCCAAACAACATTCCGGTGCAACTATTGAGGAAGCCAGTAAAGTGACGGATATCAAAGGGGTGATCAGCTATGAAGTTGAAATTGAAGATGTTGATTTCCTTTTCAGCAGTACAGGCCAGTTCATCAGCCAGGAGAAGGAAGAAGACGACAAGAAATAATCCACTTCTAGTTTATTTTTTCAGTTGAAATACTAAGCGTAACCCTCTTGGTTAGTGAGCGTATTACAACCTTTACGTTTGACGATCATAGTCGAATCACTCCGAGTGGTCAGCGTATCCGAAAAATCGCTTTCATTTTTCTCTTTTCACTTTTCACTTTTCGTTTTTCACTTTTCACTTTTCACTCTTTCGTCAGGGGCTGAACCCCCTTCCTACTATTGCGCCCTTTCAGGGCTTCAATTTTTTGCATCGCCTTCGCCTTCGCCTCAGCCTTCGCCTTTTTCACTTGAACTCTATTCTGACCAAATTGAGCTTACTGCCGCGTTCACTCGGCACGATACACTCATTGTTTGAAAGCTGGACACCATCACGGAACCTGAGCTTGAGACGCTGGTAATCGGTATTAAAAACGGTTTTTCTTTCCACATATCCATTTCCGGCCACCTCATAGCCACCGACTGTATTTTCCTGCTTGATCTCATCATTAAAAAGGAACCTTAGGTGCTCTGGTGTCTTAAAGAGCATAAAGGATGAATACATCGCGCCATCATCCTGAGAGTATTGGCGTTTGCGCAGGACTTCTTTCCAATGCTCCTTTCCATCGGGGTGAACAGCGAACAGGATCATGTCTTCGAAATAATAATCAACCCAGCCCTCCCGGGCATAAGCTCCATTGTCCCTTTGCATCGGCAGACTGGAGCGGCGCGAAAATTCCTTGATCAATTCGGCGATGATCACCACTCCTCCATCCTGCCTCAGGGCTACACGTTGCACGGTGAAATCACTAAGACCTTTCGATACAGCTACACCACGTCCGTTGACTTCCGTGAGGAGTGACTCATCGAATTGAAGCAAACTCATTTCAGCCCGCTGATCATCATGGTAGCGGACAAAATAGAATCCCTTAGCCCTGCTTGTGTTTCGTTCACCACAAAGTCCGGTCACGACCAGGCATTGCTGGATGTGATCATATACAGGAAAAATATCCAGGATCTGGATATCTCCCAGCCGGATCGTGTCATGAATGACCTGGGCGACATTGGGGGATGAACTGAGGACATGAAGGAACTGGACTTTTAACTGAGCCTTTTCAGATCTCATGGGCAGATAGAAATCTCCGTAGTTGTTGACGATCAGTGGCCTGAAGTCCTCCTCGAGCTGTGTGCCTTCAAAGTTGATGGATTTAGCCCAGATGATCTGCAGGGTATGCAGGTCGTAACTGTACAACTGTGCGCTGTTATTTTCCTGCTTGTACAACAGCACTTTGCTTTTGTCCTCGGATTCCTTCATGAGAAATCGCGGGATCATGAAGACATTTTCAAACCGGGCAACCGTAGCCGTATCCACCAGGGTGACATCCTTGGAAAAGGATTTGTGCAGGATTGCATACGAACCTTTTTCACGCGTACCATAAAGGATATGAAAACGGTCGGAATGCGCCACGATACCTATGATATCCGCCCTGCTGTCGCTCAGGTAGAGTTCACGTTCCCATTTTAAATGCATATCCTCGTCAAAGGCCTGGATAAAGAAGGCATGACCCTTGTCCCTGAAGAGCAAAAGGTTTTTATCGACCCATCCCAGGATCGTGTAGGCGTAGTCGTTGCGTAAGGCCAGTTCTTCGGAGATGGTGATAGACTGTGCCTTGGCCGACATAGTCAGCAAGCACGTAGCGATCGCAAGCAGTATAAAAAAACGGATCCCGAAGGTGGTCCTCATGGTCGTGATGACAGGTGATGGATATCCTTTAACAATGGAAAGGTAGGCTCATTTTAAGTAAAAGCCAAGTTGTAAACCGTCGCTGCCTTGTCTTTTTGAAGCTATTCTTGCTGGATAGAGGCTAACCTGTATTTTTACCACTGAAAAAAGTCAAAACATCATGATACAGACACCCCTCATAGAGTGTGTACCCAATTTCAGCGAAGGCAGGCGGCCTGAAGTCATCGAAGCCATTGCGCAGGCTATCCGGCAAGTGGAGGGAGTCAAACTCCTTGATGTCGATCCCGGTAAGGCTACGAACCGGACAGTCATGACAATAGCCGGGGCCCCGGAGAGGGTTATTGAGGCTGCTTTCCAGGCCATTTCGATGGCGGCATCGCTGATCGACATGCGGCAACATACCGGTGAGCATCCCAGGATGGGAGCAACGGATGTGTGCCCATTGATACCGATCAGTGGAATCTCGATGGAAGAAACTGCTGCTTATGCACATCAGTTGGCCAAAAGGGTTGGATCGGAACTGGGCATACCTGTTTACACCTATGAGGCTGCAGCCACA
Organism: Saprospiraceae bacterium; assembly: GCA_035458325.1. Taxonomy (GTDB): domain Bacteria; phylum Bacteroidota; class Bacteroidia; order Chitinophagales; family Saprospiraceae; genus Opimibacter. The sequence continues at coordinate 3,007 of DATHZY010000627.1, forward strand.
CGTCCGGAGCGCCGAAACCTGGCAACGATACGGGCGGGAGAGTATGAGGGGTTTGCAAAAAAAATGGAGCAGGCGGATTGGAAACCGGACTACGGGCCTTCGGTTTTTAATGAAAAAGCAGGCGCCACGGTGATTGGTGCCCGGGACTTCCTCATAGCCTACAATGTAAATCTCAATACGCGTTCAGAGCGAAAGGCTAATTCAGTGGCTTTTGATATCCGTGAAAAGGGACGGATAAAAAGGAAAGGTAATCCGGTAACCGGGGAGATCATTCGTGATGAACATGGCGAACCAGTCCGTGAAGAAGGAATGTGTAAAGGGGTAAAGGCGATTGGATGGTATATAGCAGAATATGGGACAGCACAGGTGTCAATGAATATCACAGATGTAAAACAAACATCCCTGCACGCTGCCTTTGATGCGTGCCTGCAGAGTGCTTTACTGCGGGGCATGCGTGTGACCGGTTCTGAACTCGTCGGGCTGGTGCCCTTGCAGGTGATGCTGGATGCAGGCATGCACTATTTAAAAAAGCAAGGATTATCGCAAGGCGTTTCGGATGCAGAGCTGATCCATATAGCCATCAAGAGTATGGGGCTGGATGAACTGGGCGTATTTAATCCGAAGAAGAAGATCATTGAATATTTACTTCAGGATGATTCATCCGCAAGGCTTACCGGGCTGACCATGGCTGGATTTTCTGAAGAACTTGCTTCGGATGTGCCGGCTCCCGGAGGTGGATCTGCTGCAGCCTACGCAGGCGCGCTGGCAGCTTCCCTGGGTACGATGGTGGCTAATCTCAGTGCCAATAAGCGTGGATGGGAAGACCGTCATGAATATTTTTCCGCCTGGGCGGTCAAAGGACAGGCTGCAAGGAAACAATTGCTCAACATGGTGGATGAAGACACACTGGCATTTAATTCATTGATGGACGCTTTCAGATTGCCAAAGGAATCAGACATAGAAAAGAAAGCGCGTGCATTGGCCATCGAGCAGGCAACACTGCGGGCCACCTATTCACCTCTCAACATGATGCGCATCGCACACGAACAATTCCCATTGCTCGAAGCGATGACCACTGAAGGAAATCCAAACTCCGTCTCCGATGCAGGCGTCGGTGCTATCTGCGCCCTTGCTGCTGTCGAAGGTGGCTGGTTGAATGTGATGATCAATCTCGGTGGATTGAAGAACAAAGAGAAAGCTGCCGAAATACGAAAGGAAGCAGATCAAATCCTTCAGATGTCAAGAGCGTACAAGGAAAAAATATTTTCACTTGTAACAAATACAATCGAAAAAGTATAATTTTTTAATTTACTCACAACTCACAACTCACAACTCACAACTCAC
>DATHZY010000628.1:0-5291 GCA_035458325.1 Saprospiraceae bacterium
TATAACCAGCTTGGAGCTTCACAGGAGTAGTAACAAACCGTAGTGAAAGAGACCGGCTGGGTCCAGTAACTGTATTGACCCCAACCACAATTGGCACGAACTCTCCATTGATAGGTTGTACATGGATTCAAGACTGTCACGGTGATACAGGTTCCATAGGTTGGACTACCTGGGACATCATACCAATACCCGTTTGGCAATCGGGTCTGGATTGTATAACTCTCTGCACCCCATACTTCATCCCAGCTAAAAGTAGCAGAGGATTGTGTGACATTGGAGGTTATTGGCCATGTAGGAGTATGGCATGAATAACCTAAAGTAGAGAACGTTTCAATATATGACCATTGACTGTATTGCCAGTTAGAACAATTGGTCCGGACACGCCACTCATAGTTGGTTCCGGGTTGCAGGCCATTGACATTTGTCCATGTTCCGGAGAAAGGTCCTCCTGGCAAGATATACCAATTACCATTTGCGGTCCTGAACTCGATGGTGTAGTTGTAAGCACCATAGACACCTTCCCAATTGAGGGTAGCCGATGTCTGTGTAATGTTAGAGGTGTATAGCCAATATGGACGGTCGCAGGAGTACCCTCCCAATGTGGTGAAAGTGACCGGCTGTGTCCAATAACTATATTGGTAATACCCGCAATTAGCCCTGACGCGCCATTGGTAGGTCGTATTAGGATTCAGGTTATAGGCTGTAGCCCATGTATTGTAGTATGGATTACCGGGCAGATCATACCAGTTTCCGTTCAGGAGACGTATTTGTACGGTGTAACTCTGTGCACCCCAGGATTCATCCCAGCTAAAGTGGGCGGAGTTCTGGGTAATATTTGAGGTAACAGGCCAGGTAGGTGTACTGCATGAATATCCCAGTGTGGTAAAACTTGCAGGATAGGACCAGGAACTGTACATCCAGTTGGCGCAATTGCTTCTGACGCGCCACTCATAGGCGGTACCAGGTTGGAGGCCGGTGATGGTATACCAGGTCTGTGACCATGGGCCACCGGGAACATCCCACCATGAGCCACCGGCAAGACGGTATTGCAGCGAATAACTTTGGGCACCGCTGACCGGATCCCAATCAAATGTGGCAGAGGTTTGAGTGATATTGTTGGTATACAACCATCCGGGTGTATCACAATAGCCCCATCCGGTGGTCGTAAAGGTGACCGGATAGGTCCAATAGCTGTACTCTCCATTGTAGCAATTGGCCCTGACACGCCATTCATAGGTCGTATTGGGGAGGAACCAGTCTACAGTGGCGGAGGTATTGTTAAACGGGCTGCCGGGTACGGTGTACCAGGTACCGTTTGGCACACGCGTCTGCACCGAATAGCTCAGGGCACCGGATACGGCATCCCAGCTGAAAGTGGCAGAGGTGTTGGTAATATTTGACGTAGTAGGCCAGGTTGGCGTACTACAGGCGAGGGTGACGGATAATCCTGCTTCGGAGGATATAAATTCAGTTGTCTCACCGCTTTTTAAAACGGAGTTTCCGGCAAATGAAAAACTGCTGAGAAACAGGGTAAATAAAGCGATAAAAAGGGGACTGAAGCGTTGGAGGTTTTTCATAAAATGAGTTTAGGAGGTTTAATAGATTACATTCAAACAGAGCGTAAAGCGCTCATGTCATGGTGGCAGGCAAGACGTGGACTGGAACTTTCTCCAGCATCCCGGTTGATCACCAGTACATTAGAAAGGGGAGCGTAATTTACCCAAATTTCCTGAGAGCATCTATATTTTTTATATACTTTTTCTAATCATACGTTCTCAAAAGCCCTGGTTTAGTTACTGATTTCTTCACCAGAAATACTAACTAATGGAATTGAAAACAATACAATCCAGGATCTATGAGAGCAGGGGGCAAAAGGTGATGTTGGATTTTCCCCCTGCCTCTGTCCGTACCTTTTCCCCTTCCTCTCCCCATGCTTATAAGCTGAAATTTAAAACCTTTTCACACTGATAATTCTTTTATATAGGTCAAGCAGTTAATTGACCTCATTCTCTAAAAATCAATGCGATGGAAGGCTTTAAAAGTAATATCGAAAAGGACACGCTGGAAAACCCTCATTTTCGCAAGGTGGTCTATACCGGCAAGCATACTCAACTGGTTCTGATGACGCTTCAACCCGGGGAGGATATCGGCCTTGAAAAACACCGAAGCACTGATCAGTTTTTTCGGATCGATGGCGGTCATGGCAAATGCCTTATCGATGACCATGTCTATCTGATCAAGGATGGTGATGCGGTCGTCATCCCGGCAGGTGCCAAACATAACATCATCAATACCAGTGAAACCGAGCTACTGCAGGTATACACCTTATACAGCCCGCCTCACCACAAGGACGGCACTGTCCATCGAACGAAGGATGAAGCCGAAGCATCAGATGAAAAGTTTGATGGCAAAACGACTGAATGAAAAGTGAGTGGTGAATTGTGAGTTGTGAGTTGTGAGTTGTGAGTATGAATTGTGAGTGGTGGGTTGTGAGTTGTGAATTGTGAGTTGTGAGTAGCCCATTGACATCCAAAGCATGTCAATCAACACATCAACCTATCAACTCATAAACAAATAAGCTTATAAGCTTATTTGGCTACCAGAACCTGGCGTAAATCACAGCTACCAACAACAGGATGATGATGATCATCGCCCAGTGACCCTTTGATATCTTGTACATCGTTGTGTCCACTTCCAGTGCCTTGACATTTGCCCTGCCTTTGACATCCAGGAGGCTCACCACGATAATCAGGATGGTGGTGAAGAAGAATACCCAACCCATCTGAATAAGGAATGGTATTTCATACGCCCCGTCTGCGTTCGGGTAAGCGGTATACAACCATGTCTCATGGCCGGCAATACCAGGCAGGAACTTGTCAAACAAGATCGCCAGGACAACTCCACCGATAATACCGGATATAGCGGCATTGGAGGTCGTTTTCTTCCAGAAAAATCCAAAGAGGAATACAGGGAAAATAGCCGGCGAAATATAGCCGGTGTATTTTTGTATAAATTCAAATCCACCTTTACCTCCGATCCCAAGGGTATCATTCCAGTTGACTGCAATCGCGATGGCCAGTGAGATGATGACCATCAATCTACCGGTCCACACCATTTTATTTTCCGAAGCTTCCTTGTTGAAATACTTCTTGTAGATATCCAATGTATAGATCGTAGAGATACTGTTTGCTTTACCGGCAAGAGAAGCGACAATCGCAGCCGTCAGTGCCGCCATTGACAGGCCCCTGAGACCCGTCGGAAGGAAACCCAATACAGCTGAATAAGCATTATCTTCTCTGAACTCCCCATTGGTCATCATCTGCTCCTGGAGTTCGCCATTCTGATAAAGCACATAGGCAGCGATACCGGGTACGACGACTAACAAAGGCATCAGTAACTTGAGGAAGGATGCAAATAAGATACCTGTGCGCGCGGTCTTGAGATCAGCACCAAGCGCGCGCTGGGTAATGTATTGGTTGCATCCCCAATAGTTGAGGTTAGCGATCCACATCCCGGCTACCAACATGGCCAGGCCCGGCAGACTGGAGTAATGATTGATCTGCTCCGGGGTTGAATTAGCATCAGGCTTGTCGAAGATCATGTCAAAATGTTCAGGTGCGACGATCAACAATTGGTTGAAGCCCGCCAATGCATCTGTGCCTAAACCGAATTTTTCGCTCACGACCGTCAGGGCAATATAGGAGGTGATCAATCCTCCGATCAAGAGCACAAGCACCTGGATCACATCTGTATATCCGATGACCTTCATCCCTCCAAGGGTGATGATCAAGGCAAACACTGCGAGGCCAATCATAATCAAATGAAATCCTTCACCCCCTGTCAGATTGTTGATCGCCAGGGTGCCCAGATAAAGGATAGAGGTCAGGTTGACGAAGATGTAAAGGAACAGCCAGAAGATGGCCATGATCATAGCTACCGTTTCATTGTATCGGGTCTTGAGAAACTGGGGCATAGTGAAGATGTGATTCTTCAGATAGACCGGCATGAAAAATACAGCTACGATGATGAGGGATACAGCCGCAAGCCATTCGTAGCTGGCTATGGCCAACCCGAGACGGAAGCCATTACCACTCATCCCTATAAACTGCTCCGCGGAGATATTGGAAGCAATCAATGAGGCACCAATTGCCCACCAGGTGAGCTGACCTTCAGCAAGGAAAAACTCAGTCGAAGTGGTCCGGGCTTTCTTCTTATTGTAATACACCCAAAAACCATATCCGGCAACAGCGATAAAATAAATGAGGAAAACGATGTAATCCTGAGTCTGTAGCGCTTTATTCATGTAGTTCGTTTTGTTCGGTTGAAATTTGTAGACAGAAAGCGAGGATGGCAGGTGTACATATTAAATATTTGTTATATATGAAATATGCAAATTTTTCTAAACCAATACTTTAGAAAAATCTACCGTCTGCGACATCATCTCAATCCTGCGAATATTAGGACTTTTAATTGGCTCAAGCAAATGCCATCTTATAAATAAGCCAAATAGGCGGGTGCAACCCAGCCAGTAAATCGGGAAGATCTCCGGATTGATCTATACTTCCACATCACCTGTTGGAAGTTTACCTTCCACTACCCTACCTGAAAGCGGGCCCGTCGTATAAAATCATTGAAGAAAATTAAAACAATTAGTTTTCAAATTGTTTAAGAGACAAACAAAGACATATGGGGTTAGTCGTTATTATCGGTGCAGGCAAGGGTATCAGCTATGGTGTAGCCCGAAAATTTGGGAAGGAAGGATTCAGGATAGCCCTGGTAGCCCGTAATGAATCTAAGCTAAAGCAACTTGCCACCGACTTGCAGCAGGAAGGTATTGAAGTCGGCTATACCGTCGGCGATGTAGCTCATGAAGATTCTTTAACACAAGCGATGCTTCACATCCAGGAGACTGCGGGCGTAGCGGATATGATCCTGTATAATCCATCCGGTGCCTCCAACAAAGATATCCTCGACCTGGATTGGGAGACCATCAAGGACATGCTGGATATTTCAGTAGGCGGATACTTCAACCTGATGAAAATGGTGCTGCCAGCCTACCTCAATCAAAACCATGGCAAATTGTTTGTCACTGGTGGCGGCCTTTCCTTGAGCGGTGATCCGGGCATGACTGCCTTAAGTATGGGAAAAGCAGCTCAGCGCAATCTCGTCCAGGCTTTCCACAAGAAAGTGGCTGGCAGCAACGTACATATTGCCCAGGTGATCGTGCGCGGCTATGTACAAACCTCCGATGAAAAATATAATCCTACGGCGATCGCAGAGATTTTTTGGAA
>DATHZY010000629.1:0-2246 GCA_035458325.1 Saprospiraceae bacterium
TTCGTATCCTTCCACCTCCGGAGGCCAAAAGAGAATTGCTGTCATTATGGCCGGGAATCTTCCCCTGGTAGGATTCCATGATTTGTTTTGCATCTTAGCCAGTGGGCATTCTGCTTTAGTTAAACTAAGTGACCGGGATGCAACGCTATTGCCATGGATCACGGATCAATGGATAAAGATCTATCCTGAGTTGGCTTCCCGGATTTCATATACAGAACGGTTTGAAGGGTATGATGCAGTGATGGCTACCGGCAGCAACAACAGTGGCAGGTATTTTGAATATTACTTCAGGTCTTACCCTCATATCCTGCGGCAAAACCGCAATGGGGTGGCGGTATTGACAGGGCATGAAACCATGGATGAGCTCAAGAGACTAGCTGAAGATATCTTCCTGTATTTTGGATTTGGATGCAGGAATGTCTCCAAGGTTTTTGTTCCGCAGGGATATGATTTCAATATGTGGAATGAAGCGACTGCGGCATGGAAATTTCTTGAGGACCATAATAAATACAAGAATAACCTGGAGTACAATTTTGCTATTTTCATCATCAACAGTATTCCGCATACTCATCTTGGTCATCTGATCCTCAAGGAGGATGATGCTATTGCGTCACGCATCGGATGTCTTCATTATAGCTATTACGCCGAAAAAGAATCAATGCTTACGGTCCTGGAAACGAAAAGAGAGGAGATCCAATGCGTGATCAGCATGGAACCAATCGCAGGTTGGGAGCACATCCCTTTTGGAGATAGCCAACGACCGCGATTAGATCAATATGCAGATGGCATAGATACTATGCAGTTCCTTGCATCCTTGTAAAACCACTTCTATGCGGATTTCGAAAAAAGAAAAGGCCCTGGCGATCGCCCGCATCCTTGAAGATCTATATCCTGTAGTGCCGGTCCCCTTGTCTCATAAAGATCCGTTTACACTCCTGATTGCAGTATTGCTATCGGCGCGATGTACGGATATAAAGGTCAATCAGATCACACCATACCTTTTTGCAAAAGCGGATACAGCCAGGGAGATGGCCCGGATGGATGTGGATGTGATCCGTGAGATCATCAAGCCATGCGGACTTTCGCCTGCCAAATCAAAGAACATCAAGGCACTGTCAGCCATCCTTGTTGAAAAGTATGGTGGACAGGTGCCACAGACTTTCGCGGAGCTTGAAGCGCTGCCTGGTGTTGGCCACAAGACAGCATCGGTGGTGATGGCGCAGGCGTTTGGTGTGCCTGCCTTTCCGGTGGATACGCATATCCACAGGCTGGCCTACCGATGGGGATTGAGTGACGGAAAGAGTGTGGAAAAGACAGAGGCGGACCTTAAGAAACTATTTCCAAAGGAGAGTTGGAATAAACTGCATTTGCAGATTATCTATTTCGGAAGGGAGTATTGTCCGGCGAGGGGGCATGTGAGGGAGAAGTGTCCGGTGTGTAGATTGTATGGAAGAAGTGAAAAGTGATGCTTCGACCTGCTGACGCTCAGCCTTGGGCTATACTTCGACTCCGCTCAGCACGGCGCAGCTCAGCAAACAAGTGAAAAGTGAAAAGTGAAAAGTGAAAAGTTACTGTGGTGCATGATTTGACTCTAGCGTCAGGAGACGCAAAGCATATATCATTTAAGTCAGAGACTTAAACGAACGTTCATTAGAAGGGAAGACCGACGGCTATTTGGGGTTCAGCGCCGGAGGGGAATTTCTTGATTTCATTGACGAGCCAGCGGGAAGGATTTTTATCCGGGTCATAGAGGACAGGATATGGATTGTGGAGTTTGTAGCCGAGGTCGAGACGAATGATGAAAAAATCAAGATCGAGGCGGATGCCGTAGCCATAACCGATTCCAAATTCTTTGTAAAAGTTGTGGGACAGATCAGCTTCCGGCCTTGAACCATCATACTGAAGAATCCACACGTTAGCAGCGTCAACAAAAAGAACTCCCTTGAAATACCAGAAGAGGGGAAACCTAAGCTCTGCGGAGAAATCAATCTTGAAATCCCCGGTTTGATAGAAAGGGACATTTGGTGGAATTTCTGTCTTGTCCTCAAATCCTCCGGGGCCGAGTTGACGGATCTGCCAGGCCCGGTTGCTCAGAGCACCTCCTACATAAAATTGCTTGGGGTAGGGTACCTGCTTTGTGTAAGGTCCGTATGGTGTGGCAACACCTGTATTTAATTTTATCGCAAATTCGGTCGTACGGGAGAGGTTGCGGAAGTAGCGAACATCTATTTCACCTTTCGCAAATT